>JAJRQY010000131.1 GCA_024280015.1 Actinomycetes bacterium | reverse complement strand
CTCAGCCTCCGCAACAGCAGAAACCCTCTCAGCCTCAACCGCAGCAACAACCGCAGCCTCAGAAGACTGAACAGCCTCAAGCGCAACCCTCTCAGCCTCCGCAACAGCAGAAACCCTCTCAGCCTCAACCGCAGCAACAACCGCAGCCTCAGAAGACTGAACAGCCTCAAGCGCAGAGGCCTGAGCCGCTTCAACCGCGGCCGCAACCGCAGCCTCAGAAGACTGTGCAGCCTCAAGCGCAACCTTCTCAGCCTCCGCAACAGCAGAAACCCTCTCAGCCTCGACCGCAGCAACAACCGCAGCCTCAGAAGACTGAACAGCATCCGAAGACTGGGCTGCCGCAGCTTGACGGGCAGCTCGGAGCTCACTCTCGAGTTCGGCAATTCGAGCGGCAGCGGCTGCTAGTTCGGCTCCAGACGCCACGGGTTCGACAGCCGACTCTGCAGCTGGACTAACCATCGGAACGGTTTCGGGTTGCCTCGGTACATCAGCAATCGGGAGAGGCTCATCGTGAGGCTCAATACGTTCGGCTGAAAGCTCATCAACCAGGCCCCGAAGGTTTGCCAACTCATCTTCGATCGACCCGCTCGAAGCAGGCATGCCTTCGACCGGTGGTGCCAGCGCAGCATCGGGAGCAGGTAGAGGAGGAACCGATGGAGCCTGACCAGCATCAGCATGAGCGATACTGGTCGATGGCGGAATCGGTTGAGGCGGAATCGGTTGAGGCGGAACAGGGCTGTTCGACGCAAACGGGTCCTGCGACACGTTCAACGGAGCAGCTGGCACATCGGTCGGGAGACCGCCGGAATCAGTTGCCGCAGAAGTCGCTGGCATGCCGGTAATTGCTGACAGCTCAATATCCCAGCCTGCAGGGCGGGTGAGCCACAAGAATCCTTGTCGCCCTACCCCCTGCTCAGTCGCATCAGCGGCAACCCGCCGACGGAACGTTGGGTCATCGTCGATCGCCCGTTGAGCGACAGTGATGGCGCGTCGAGGGAGCTGGGCAACATAGAGGTAGTTGCGCATCGCTGGTGGTGGTTCGATCGGGGGGACCGACTTCTCGCCCTCACGGGCGACAGCAAAGGCCAGCTCACATGCTGCGAATAGCGGCTCAGCTTCCATCTTGAAATACTCCTGTGCAGGCTAGAACACGGTGCTTCCCAGGGAAAGCACCATCGTCACCACTCAAGATCGGACGATCCGAGGAAAAATCCAGTCCTAGGAACGAAAGTCTCTCCTCAACCACCTTTATACCTTTCACCACGAGGTCCTTGACAACGAACGTTTGTTCGGTTCTAGTGCTTGCATGTCACCAGTGTTTCCCTCCCAACGTTCCTTTGATGACCTTGGCACTCCATTGTCCGAAGTCACCTTCTGTGTGCTGGATCTTGAAACAACTGGGGGGAGTGCACAAACCTGCCAAATTACCGAAGTCGGGGCAGTCAAGGTCCGTGGCGGGGAGATTCTGGGCACCTTCCAAACCATGGTCAATCCAGGAACTGCCATCCCACCTCGGATCACGGTCCTCACCGGAATCAGTGACCACCACGTCATCCGAGCCCCGCCGATCAACGAGGTGCTGCCAAGCTTTTTGGAATTCGTGGGTGGATCGGTCCTTGTTGGCCACAATCTACGCTTTGACATGTCGTTCATTGAGATGGCCATGCGGCGTTGGGGTGGTCCCATGCTTGGCAATCAGCGCTTGGACACACTGGCACTTGCACGACGGCTCCTGGTTGATGAGGTCCCAAATTTCAAGTTGGGAGAACTCGCTCGAAGGCTGCGGCTTGAGCACCAACCGTCTCATCGAGCACTCGATGATGCTCTGGCCACCGTTGACTTGCTCCATCTCCTGATCGAACGGGCCACGGCCTGGGGCGTAACCGGCATCGACGACCTGGTTGACCTGCCAACAATTGCCGGGCACCCTCAACGCAAGAAGCTCGCTCTGACTCGTGAGCTTCCTCGGAGCCCGGGCGTCTATCAGTTCCTGGACGCCCAAGGAACTGTTCTCTATGTAGGCAAGGCCACTGATCTACGCTCACGAGTTCGGAGCTATTTCTCATCGGATCGCCGACGTAAGGTCGCTCAGCTACTCCGAGAGACGGAACAAATCACCCACCAGGTTTGTCGAACCACCCTTGAGGCAGAGATCGTCGAGCTACGTCTCATCCAGTCCAATCAGCCCCGCTTTAATCAGCGTGGTCGTCGGGCCATCCGACCACACTTCGTTCGCCTGACCATGGGTGAGCGGTTTCCTCGGTTGTCCGTTGTCCGGTCCGATTCTGGCCCAGGGGTCCATCTTGGCCCGGTCCACTCAAAGAAGGAGGCCCACCTTGTGGTGGAAGCAATCCAGAGTGCGTTGCCCATCCGCCGATGCACCACGCGTACAACAAGGAGGGGGCCACTGAAAATCGACTCTGCGTGCTCCAACGCCCAACTCGGGGTGGCCAGCTGTCCTTGTAGCGGAGCAACAACAGAAAGCGAGTACTCCAAGGTCGTGCACGAGGTGCTTCAGGCAATGACCGGTCACCCCAGTCTTGTGCTTTCACCGCTGGAGCAGCACATGCAACGCTTGGGCAAGGAAGAACGCTTCGAAGAAGCCGCGACCATGCGAGACCGCGCCGCCGCCTTTGTTGGCGTCTCAACCCGACAACGTCGTGTGGACATGCTTGACCGCATCGACCGCCTGGTACTGGAAACTTCAGGCGGGGTACGAATCGAACTTGGTCGAGGTGGACTCATGGCTAGCCTCAGCGGTACCAGCACAGTCAGAATGCTCGGCGAGACTGTGACCGCGGGAGAGACCGTGACTCTGGACGAAACCCTTTGCGTGGCCTCCTGGCTCGATCGCAACGCAACCTCGGTTCGGGTCATCGCTACGGAAGGAACACTCTGCCTCCCCCTCCCCCGCCTGCCCAGCTATCAACCCGCGCCTGACCCTCAAGGATCAAGCCAGGAGGTCAGACCGGCGCGATCCCGACAACGTCGATGAGCACATCCAGTTTGGCTGCGGCCCGGCCGCTAGCGATGGATGCTCTGGCCTGATCAAGTCCAAGTTCGAGATTCTCGGCCAGTCCGGCAACAACGAGTCCTGCGGCTGCATTCAGAGCCACGATGTCGGCCTTTGCCCCAACCTCCTCACCTGAGAGGATGCGATTGAAGATGGCAACATTGGCCTCCGGATCACCGCCTGCGAGTTCGTCCATGGACGAAGGTGTCTGTATCCCAAGCTCACTGGTCTTGATCTCCATTCGCTCAACCTGATCGCCAACCACTTCGAAGATGATTGATGGTCCAGTTGTGCTGATCTCATCAAGACCACCAGCACCGGTGACGACCCAGGACTTCACCGAACCAGTGGCAGCCAATACCTCAGCCAGTTGTTCGGCGATTGCCTCATTCGCCGTACCAACAACCTGACGCTTGACTCGCCCTGGATGGGAAATGGGTCCCAACAAATTGAAGACCGTCGGGACGCCCAGTTCGGCTCGGACGGGCCCGGCGTGACGCAAGGCCGGGTGAAACAAGCGGGCCTGGGCGAACCCGAGGCCAACGGTTTTGATGCACTCTTCAAGACGAGGACCCTCGACCATGACCTCGATACCCAACGACGTCAGAAAGTCCGAGGACCCCGATGTGGACGTTGCCTTATAGTTTCCGTGCTTGCAGACAATCGCCCCCGCACCCGCAGCAACGAAGGCAGCCATGGTCGACACATTCAGTGCGTGCGACCGTCGGTGGGCAGAACCTCCGGTTCCGACAATGTCGATTGCCCCATCAGGAACTTGCAAGGGCGCGGCTGCGTCCAGCATGGCCAAGGACATGCCAGCCATCTCCTCAACGGTCTCGCCCTTGACCTTCATGGCCAGGACCAGGCCAGCAATCTGAGCTGCGGTGGCGTTACCAGCCAGGATCTCCGCCATTGCTCCGCCGCTCTCGGACCTGGTTAGGTCAGATCCGGCACTGAGCTTGTTGTACAGAGTGGGCCATCCGCCAAAGGGAGTTCGTTGCGGGGCGCTTGAATCGGTCACAGTTACCGAAGCTAGCCGTTTCAAGACCCATCCCGTCGCTTCTTTTGTCGCGCCCCTTCTCGCCGGTGCGGAGCGCTAGATTGGCTGGGTGCCAAAGATCGACTGGTTGACCATACGAACGTCTGCAACTGCAGGACTGATCATCATCATCCCAGCGGCGGTCCTGAGTGCGGTCCTGGTCGGCGAGAACGGGTCACGTGGCTGGTCAATCCTGTTTGCTCTCGTCATCTTGCTTGGATTCTTCATAGCCGGCTTTGGCGCAGGAAGACTCCGAGATGACACCCCAATGATGCACGGTTCACTGGCGGCAATGGCTTGCTATGTGGTGGTTCAGATCTTTGGAGCTATCCGCCGGCTTACTGCCGGTGACCCAATCAACCCCATCAGGTATCCACTCATCTTGATGATCGCAGCCACCGTTGGTATTGCTGGTTCGCTCTTTGCTGACTGGAGCGCTCGCAAGACCGCCAGGATGCAGCGCTGACAGCTGCTAGCCTCCGTGCCGGGTGAGTTGGCCGGGTGGCCGCGAGCATGAGAGCGAAGGATTTCGGTCCAAGCAACTGTGCTCGAGGAAAGTCGGGACTCCACAAGACACGGTGCTGGCTAACAGCTAGTCGGGGAAACCCGCAGGACAGTGCCACAGAAAACAAACCGCCGATGGTTCCAAGCAATTGGAACACAGGTAAGGGTGAAACGGTGCGGTAAGAGCGCACCAGCGATCGGGGTGACCCGGTCGGCTAGGTAAACCCCACTGGGAGCAAGGTCAAACGGAGGGATGGGCAGTCTGTCCCCTTCAAACTGGAAACGGAGCGAAGGACTCTTCGGGTGGACCGCAAAGATGGATGGTCACCAATCGGGACATCGGAAACGAGCCCGAAAACAGAATCCCGCTTATAGGCCAACTCACCCTCTATAACCCTTCTAATTTGGACTGCGAGGCACTACAATCAAGCTCGATCGTGCCCTTTCAGCGCGGTCCACGCTCCGGGGAGCCGTTTCAGCGGCTCTGCCGGAGCATTTTCGTTCCGAAAAGGACTGTGCCCCGAAAAGGGCTAGTCGATTGGCAGGCGAGCGAAGATCTCGACCTTGGCGTCCTCAAACTCTTCTTCTGACATGTCGCCAGAATCTCGCTTTTTATGAATCTCTTCAATCATTGCCAACAGCTCTGGTGCTGACAATTCGCCTTTGCCAGCAAACATGGCAGCGACAACATCGCTCTGATCTACCGGCTCTGGGGTTTCTGGGGCCTCTCCGGTCGCCAGTGGCCCGTACGGATTGTCATCCTTGCCATGGCGGCTCGCCATCTTGGCTGCCTTCTTTGCTGCCTTGGCCCGGTCACGCTGTAACTTTGCAAAACTCGATCGTTGCTTACCCATTGGGAACTCCATTCTTCGGCCTCTAGGAGGCCGGGCCCTCCCGAAACGGGGAGGGTGACACGACATGCATCTCAGCTGCCGTCGATCTCACGCGACGTGAATTTTCTAAAGAAACTCTCAAAAGAAAACAACATTATCGCGAATCGATCCGACCAATGAGGGTAGAACCATTGTTGGTGTTCGCAAACGCGCGGCGCCGGGTTCTCTTAGAGTCCTCAGTCGCCCAGGTGGGCAACACTGTTGAATTCGTGCAGCGAGGGACCTCTTTTTGAGACCTCTATTCGGGTTATTGACGCCTGTCCAACCCAGCTTCTCCAGATGGATTCTGGTTGAGCGCCTAGGGCCCAACAAAGGGCAGCCTTGATTGGGGTTACATGGCTCACGACGACGACATTCTGCTCTCCACCGATTCCATTCGCCAGATGATCAAGGCCCTGGCTAACTCGCTCGTAGAGGGCAAGCATCGACTCGCCGTTAGGTGGACAGTAGTTGAGGTTGGTCTGCCACTGTCGCCAAGCTTCAGCCGGTAACGACGAAAGCGGCTGCAGGTCATAATCGCCGTAGTCCAGCTCAATGAAGTGATCATCGATTTCTACTTCCTGAGCCATGTTCCTAGTCATGGCCAAAGCGGTCTGTCGGGCTCGAGCAAGCGAACTGGAGATCACCCGGTCTGGGAGCGGCAACGCTCTGGCAATTTGCTCCGCTTGGTCTCGCCCGACTTGGTCGAGGTCAGGATCGGCTCGGCCTAACAAGAGGCCCTTGATGTTGGCCTCGGTCTGGCCATGGCGAACAATCCACAGACTCATTTTGGAAACACCGTCATTTTGGAAACACCGTCATACCAGATAGTTCTCATGCTGGCATCACAGACCTCGACAGCTGCCCCGTCTCCATCAGCAAGCGACGATTCTTTGGTTGCTCAAGCTCATAGCGACGCCACGCCCACAGTCCGGCGACCAGACTGGCGCCTTCCAGGCCGAGGGACACTACGAGCGAGTGTTCAAACTCTGGGATCTGCCTGGCTCCGAAATCCAGCCCAAAAGCCGGCCACCAAAACAGTGAAGCTCGAGTCCAGCTGCCATCAAGCACCAGGTGAATCAGGATTCCGATGGGAAGCCCCAATAGCTGTCTCCGCAGCAGCCGACGCTTCTGAGTCGCCAGTACTACCAACGTCAAGGAAGCGGCCGCTCCCAGGACCGTATGGAGGACCGAGGGGTGGCCCAGGAATCCTTCCACCACAGGAATCAGGGCACCAAGAGTCACCATACGGTAGTCGATCATCGGGCTCCGAAAGATCTCGGCCACCATGATTGGAGCCAAGATGGCGAACCACAAGATCATGACCGTGATCGTAGACCTATCGAATCAGGATTCGCCCGCACTGGTCACAGTTGACCAATGCATCATCACCCTGCCGCTTGATCTGATCAAAGGAAACCGCAGACAACGCCATGTGGCAGCCGTCGCAGGTACTTCCAACCAGGCGAGCAACCGCTACTCCTCCGAGGTCGTCCCGCAGGCTTTCGTAGTGACTCAACAAGTCGGCGGGAATCGGGCTAGCAGCTTCGACCCGCAAGGTTTCGCTGGTAGAGATCTCTTGCTCAATCTCAGCCAAGGCTGCAGCGAGTAGACCCTCTTCTTCGGCCCGGCGAGCGAGGAGCCCAAGGATTTGTGTGGTTACCGGAGCGAGTTCAGCATCGACCTGTTCGACTTGTTCCATGATTTCAAGTTCGACGTCCTCCAGGTCAGACTGGCGACTGACCAACATTTCTGCTTCATCTTGGAGGGCTAGAAGGTCTTTGGTTCCTGTTACTGACCCGTCGTAGAGCTTGGCATCAATTTCTGCCCGCTTCGCTTCAATGACTGCCACTTCGCTGGCAAGCTCGGCTTCCTTCGCCGAAAGCTCGCTTTGGCGACCTGAAATCTCATCAGCTGTGGTCTGGTAGGTCGCCAGTTCATCATCGAGCTCGGTAATCTGCTGCTGGATCGGATGATTGGCGTGGCGGTGACGATATTGCAGTAGGGCGAGATCAAGATCCTGAACTGTCAGCAGTTGCTCATAGACCGGTGATGCCATTGGTTGCCTAGCCTCCCTCAGTTGGTGTTGGTGTTGCCGTTACTGGCGGCGCTGTCACCGGTGGAGCAGTCGTTGGCGGCAGGGTGTCGCCATCGGGGCCGGTCGGGAGAGGATTACCGTCCTCATCAACGGGAACCGTTGTCGTAGTGATGACCTTGAAGCACTTGTACCCGTCAGCATCAGTCCCCAGAACGGTGTTCTTGGG
>JAJRQY010000130.1 GCA_024280015.1 Actinomycetes bacterium | reverse complement strand
CAGGGACTTCGCGATTCTCCAAAGCAGAGACTAGTCCTCCAAGGCCTATCCATCGTCTGAACGCTACAGCGCCCTGACCAGGGGCTATGTCCCTCGTTTGCCTCTGGTGACACAAATCTTACCAACACCCCCGGTACCGGGGTTTTGTTCAAAGGCACTGGTGGCGCTTGTGGAGGCACTGGCTGGCTGGTCGGCTGGTGTCCAGGCTCGAGCGGCACAACTCGCTCAACTGATGCTGCTGATTCAACTCGAGCAGGCTCGGATGGCGCTGGTCCGGTTGGTGGCGTCTCGGTTGGTGCTGGTCCAGTGAAACCCGTGTCCAGTTGCTGCATGAGGTTTGGGGCGTCAACGCGTTCCCGCAGTAGTTCGGTTGCGGTGCGTTCCTTGGTGTCACGACCCAGTGCTCGGGCCATCACCTGCTCTGGTGACGGAACCTCACCCGTAGTCCCGTACTCAGTCACATCTGGCTCGCACACCACCAAAAACTCGTTCCCCTCTTTGCCCCTGGTTCCGCCGACATAGAGACCATCAGCCGACGTGGCGGTATCCACAATGGTGATGGCACGGTCTACGGTTACTCCTTGGGCTTTGTGCACAGTGGTGGCATAGGCGTAATCCAAATGCCCGGCATCCAAATATTCCTCCGGCAACACCGCTGTGCCTTGACCATTCATGCCTTCGACTCGTAGTCCACCGTCTTGGGTCCATTCCAGGACTTGCCAGCGGTCACCGTTACGAACCATCCCACCCCCACTAGTGAGGATCCGCCGGTCGTTGCGCAAGGTCAACACCTGCTCCCCGACTGCTACTTCCAGACCAGCACCCGACATGTGCTGCCCCACGGGACTGAGTTCGCCCAGGTCACGTAGCAAACCTCTGGCTCGTAGATTCAACGCAGTAACGGTCTCACGATCGGTGGCAGTGAGGATGACTTGCTCACCACTAACCATGCTGCTCATAGCCCACCGCTCAAACGCCTGGTCCATCACATTGCTGCGGCTGCCACCCCACACCCGGCCCTGCCCCACATAGGTGTTAATGACACTCGGGTCAGCATCACGCAGTCGTAGCGACGCATCAGCCTCCCAACCTTGGGTGAAGCGCCATACCCGCTCCAACTCCACACCTGATGTGTCAGCAGCCAACAGCCGGAACAGACCGCCAGCATCAACGGCACCGAGTTGCCGGTAGTCCCCGACCGCCACAATCTTCGCCCCAGCACTGTCGGCTAAATCAACCAACTGTGCGAATTGTTTGGAGGACACCATTGATGCCTCATCAACCACCATGACCTCACCCGGGCGGATACGCCATGCCTCTCCCGGACCATCTGGCAGCGTGTTTTCGTACAGGAGTTTGGCCAGGGTGTCTGAGTTGGTGATTCCGGCTTCGTCCCGTAACACCCCAGCTGCCACAGCTGAGACCGCTAATCCACGTACTGGGATCCCGGTCATGCCGTATGCGTCGGCGGCGACTCCAATGGTGGCGGACTTGCCTGCGCCAGCGGGGCCTATCAGACAAACGATTGATTCTGGGGTTTCGCATACTCGTTGTATCGCAGTGACTTGATCGGGCGATAGGACGCGGCCAGCTTCGGCTCGGGCGTCGATCGCTGATTCCACATGCTTGGTGGTGGCGACTGCGGTGCCGGGGGTGAGGGGTTGTTCGGCGTGGTCAAGGACTCGCTGCTCCCGTATCAGAGTCTGGGTGGTGGTGTAGCGGCGGGCGTGGTGGCGTTCTGTGGTGTGGAAACCATCGCGACGAACACCACCGGTCCCCCGCACCGGTCCCCGTACTGGGACTGGGGTTGACAAGCCAATGACCCTGGGATCAGCCATCAACTCTTCGGTAGCCGCCTGGATGCGTTCATTGGCCAACCGGCCATTGGTGGCTACCGCCGGGACGAGACGACTGATTTCTCGGACCGCGTCGGTGTGGCCCCATGTCGACTTGGATTCGGTCAACACGGTGAGGGCTTGCTCCACGATCTGGGAATCAGTCCGCACCAGGCTCAGTGACTGGTGTTGCCCCAATGTGTCCGGCAACCAGGTCCCGGCATCAAAACCAGCGGTACGGGACTCTTGAATCCAACGATCGGTGAGGCCCTCAACCGCATGCAAATCCTTCGCCTTGACTGCCCGGGTTTGCACGGCGGCTTGATCGAATTTCTCCCCCCGCTCCCCAGGAGTCAACTCACGGCCAAGAGCCTGTTCAGCCTTGTCAATCAGTTTCGCTGCCGCGGTTTCGACGGCCAGGGTGCGTTTGGAATGCAACTCCATCAAACCTGTAGGTACCCCCACAATCTCGGCCTGGCCGTGTTTGGTGACCGGTAGCCAGTTCACCCCAAGACGATCAGTCAACTCGGCTCGCAGGACCGCTTGGGCCCGCATCCCCGCCGTCTTCAACTCACCATAAAGTTCCCGGGCGTCCAGGGCCCGCCATTGCCCATCGGAACATTTCACCCGATTCGAAATCAGTAGGTGAGCGTGCAACTGGGGGTCACCGGCCCGACTGGTCCGATGATCAAACCTCGCCACAATCAGGCCTTCGGTATCGACCTGGTTGACACCGCCTTTACCAGTACGACTAAACGCCGCGTGTTCCTCCAAATGACTAATACCGGCATTGACGGCGACATCAATAGCCGCCGACACCTGCGCCTGAATCTCGGGTGTGGCGTGGGCATAAATTTCTGACACCGATTTCGGGACACTGAAGGTGGCGTCGAACCCGGCCCGTTTGTGTTTGATTTGGGTGTTACCGAACCGGTCGACGTAGGTCCCTGCAACCTTGTATCCAGCACCAAGTTGTTCACCGGTGACGGGGTGTGCTTGGTTGAAAATGGCTTCTAATTGGCCATCCAAAACCCGCCCGGAAATGCCAGCCTCGGCGGCTCCTTTACCGGTCCACTGGCCGGGTGATTCACCCCTACCGGCGTAGTAATCCTCACGCCCGGATGCGACTTCACGCACGAAATAGTCGGCGTGGCCAGCGGTCATTCCACCAACACTAAACACCCCTATCCACCCCCACCGACGAGAGACAAGTTTGAGGCCCGCCAGCGGGCTGTTAGAGGCTGCACACAGCCGATACTAGCAACGCACCCTGTGAGGGTGCAAGTGTCTGTACATCATTTCGTTTTTGTGGTCGGGGTGGGGGGATGCGTTGAGTGTGCGTTGTTGGATGGCTGGGATTCGGTGGGTTCGACTCGGGGCTTGGTGTTGATGGTGCGGCTGGCTGCTGGTCTGTGGATTGTTGGAGTGTGACTGTGCGTGGACTGCAGCTGGCTCTTGGAATGGCTGGATCTGGAGCGAGCGGGGTTCAGCGATTCGCCTGACGCTCGGGGATCACCTCGGTCTGCTTCGTGGCCCTGTCATGGTCCTTGGATCAAAGAATGGGTTCAGGAAGTCCGTCAGTGGCGGGCTTGGGTGTTGCTGAGAGCAAGTCATGGATGCTGGCCTCCTGGGGCTGGCGCAGCTGATGGCGTTGGCCCTTCACTGGGGGTCGCTCCCCCATGGATTCTTCACCGGGCATGGTGGGCAACGGTCTCTGGTTGGTAGCGGCCGGCGGAGCCGGCTCCCTTCAATCATTCCTACTCTGAGCCCCCGGAATGATCAGTGGATCTTGAAGCAAGTCCTGAGGAAGCCTTAGAAGTGGCTGTCACGACGAGGCGTGAGATGCTCAAGCAACTAGGTAGAGAGGGATTCCACAAGCGTTTGAGGCTCCCAAGAGGTTTAGTTACAGGTTCTCCGAAGGAAAACCAGGACGGGTCCGTCCCTTATATGTGGAGGACGCCGTTGATCTGAACGATGGGTGGGCCTGTGGAAATCGGTGTTGGTGGGGTTCTAGACGCGACAAAGCCAACCTGGTGGATTGTTGGTTATTGGTGCCAAGGACTGGGGTGGCACACGCCGTAGTCGGCTCTTACAGCCCTACACGAGCCTGCTAGGGAGGCGTGTGGGCTAGAGCAGCTCTAGCGGTGCGTAATGCCCGCTTGGCGGCGTTGGTGGCTCTTGGTGGGGTAGGTGTCGCCTCGGCTGCGTCTTCGGTGTCCACCACGATGTCTGCTGCCGGTATTGGTGGGGTTGGTATTGGCCGGACTGGCAACTCCCCCGTCTCCAAATACCTGGCCGTCACCAAATCCGCCGGGTCGTTACGCGGTTCTCGTTTGGGTGGGGTTGGTGGCGCTAAGAACCCAGGCGGGATATGCAAACCCACCGAGTTCGATGTGCGACTAATCAGAGTCCCATCACGAACAAAATAGCGTGGTGTCTGAGTCTCAAAACCCAGCATGGTCCCTGCTTTACGCAGGCGTGCGACCTGGCGGATACTGCAACCCAACAGCTTTGCGATCGTCGCCCGTTTCGGAAACACCGACTTCCCACGCGAGTCAGACCATTTATTGACCAACAAACGAAGATGGGCTGCCAGTAAGGCGGGGCTGACTTCACACGCCCTGGCCGTGTCAATAAAGGTGGGGGTTTGTAGCCCCGCGTCGACCGCAGCCAGGTAGCTACGCCGCCAGGTATTGGGTCGGTCAGGGAGTGTTAACGGTTGTTTCGGGGTGATTATTGTGGCTTCCATGAGGATGCCTCACATTTTCTGGGCCGTGTTTTGACCGCTGCCCCACAGCTGTTTCAAGGGATTAACGACGCGTCGAAGCAAAACTCTTTTAGAGAGTGCTTGTCAACACCCTCCCCCACCGCTAACCTGTCAATACTTCTTAAATACGTCTAGGCCGTCCTGGTGAGGGCGGTCTTTTCATTTTTCGGGGGCTCCAAAGAGCCACGAAAAGGATCTAGGCAGCCACCCCCTGATGAGCAGCGAGGTACTCGCTGATGGCGTCCCGGATGAGCACAGACCGGGTTACAGACATCACTGAAGCCAGTTCATCAACCGAGTCGGCCATATCTTCGATCAGTCGGAAGCCAATGAACTTGCTTGGTCCGTTTTCATCCAGGGGTTTCTGAGCCATGTGTAAAACAGTCGCGCGAACCGAGAGGTAAAAGGTGGATACTCACTACAAGTGTGTAGTTATGCGACAGTGCTACACTGTCACAACGTGACACTATGACACTGTGATTAGAGAAACTTGGATCGAGACTCTTCACTACCAAGGGTCTCCCACGCTGCCTGTCGGAGCAACTCGGCCATTGAGACACCCTTCTCAGCTGCCCACACTCGAAGCTGCTGGAGTTCCTCAGCACTGACGCTGACTCCGACTCGTTTGTCCCTCGCCACTGGCTGGTTTCGGCCATGTCTCCCCCGATCCACCTTTGGTTCGGTTCGCTTAGATGCTGGTCTTGGTTTGGGATTAATGTTTCCCAGTCCACTTCTGGCCATGGGTCTAGTTCCTTTCTGTGGCATCGGTGCTGCCGTCGACGAAGTTAAGGACTGCCCCCAGCACCGGGCCATAGGCCTTCATCAATCCATCACTCGCCAATGGCCGCAAGTTGGCGGATACCGCTATGGACTGGCGGAGTGGGACGGTGACTTGAAGGACTGCAGCACCGAGATCTAAAAGCACAGAGCGGGCCTCATTGACGGCGAGAGTTCCCGACCTGGTTTGGGTGAGGAGCACAACGGTGGGGCACCCCATTTCCTCTGCTGCTGACAGAGCATCGATGGCACGTGGCACGTCGAGCGCTGTGGCTCCAGAACAAATGATTGCCAGGTCGGCGAGGTCAAAGGCAACATCAATGACATTTGGATCTCCGGGTGGAGTGTCAAGAATGACCAAGGGAAACCCTTCGCATGCTCCCAGCGTTTCGCGCCGAAGTTTCGCTGCGGTTCGTTCAATGAGAGGCAGGACATCTGCCCTTAGCGGCTCACCTACGGCCTCAGCAGCCTGGCTCCATGCGCTTGCAGACCCCTGGGGGTCAAGATCCAAGACTCGTACTGGTTCATTGTAGGCCTCGACAGCACATTCAGCTAGACCGATTGCTGTCGTTGTTTTGCCGGTTCCACCCTTCAAGTTCACTACTGCAAGAGTTACTGCCATTGCGACAGAGTAACACTGTTCCAATGAGTCTATGTGTCAATGTCACACTGTAACAGTGCGCTCCATACAACGAGGTGGGGGAGGGGAGTGATGGGGGCTTCTTGGTTGGGTATAGCTGTCGTGATGCCGACTGGTCACCCTGGTCGACGACGGAGAACGGTCGTCATCTTGTCCTCCCCCAAGTAAAGATCAGCCAACGGCCGATTCATCCACCCCAACAACTCAACAGCCTCATCCCAGACAGTCTCCAGAGGGACCCGGGCGCTTGTCTCTGGTCTACCAGCTCTCCGTACACCCTCACTGATCCTTCGGTGATGAAAAGCAGCGTTGCGAAGAG
This sequence comes from Actinomycetes bacterium, assembly GCA_024280015.1. GTDB lineage: Bacteria > Actinomycetota > Acidimicrobiia > Acidimicrobiales > SZUA-35 > JAJRQY01. The sequence continues at coordinate 1,139 of JAJRQY010000130.1, read as the reverse complement.
ACTGAAAGTTCTGGGCCCGATCATGGACCGCTGAACGCATAGGTCGCCGAGGCTGACCACTGGAATTCAGGCCTGTCCCTCTAACGAACCCCTGGTTGATACACCCACGCCAGATCCTTCCCTCATAATCTGCTGGCCTCCCAAGAGCATCACTAGAACCACGGCCTAGAAGCATCACCCAGGTACCAAAGCTGAGATCAGCAACCACCCGGCCAGCACCAACTCGACCGTTGTTGAGTTTCTTCCGATGCTTCTGAACAACCGACACAATAGTTGACCGGGTCATCTCATCGAGCCGAAGATTCGGAGAGGCCCACCACATCTCGGTGCCGAGTTTCTCGGTCAGTTGCTGATGGATCGTGTTGCGTAAGGCGACCTCAAGATCCGAGGCCAGCGGTGCGACCACGGCAACCAGATCGAGGTTCCATCGATACAACTCCCAGGCCTGATCATCATCAACCGCGCCAGCTCGATATGTCGCGAATCGTTCAGGCGTCAAGAAATCTTCGTATTGGATCTTGAGTTTCTCCATACAAGTGTCGATAATATGGGGGTATTCCCCGGATCCGCTAATGCCTCGGCATGCGGCCGGGGTATTGCTTTTTTCGGGTGGCTACTCAACCCAGCCATACTGCTGCCTTTAGCATCACTGTCGACAACCCCGGTCTGGTGGCTTTTGAGTCGCTCCCGGGGTTCCGTCGTTTTCAGGGCCTAACGGGCTTCGTTGGATGCTGTCGGCGCTGGTGGGGGAGTGGTGCCCGGTTTCAGTCAGTCATATTGAATATTATGACTGCGGGCCACGGCGGATAGTTGCGGCCAATAGCGGTTGGTTTGCTTCAACTACGGTGGGTCGGGTTATGCAGCCACCCCACGTGACAAAATCCGGTCCAAACCGGTTGCTGTGAGCGCATGACTATTCACCCGACTGCGTAGCCATACGCCCAGATTATTGGGACTGGCACACCATATTCTGGAGCCTGATGGGGGAGTGGTGACTCTCCGCTGTGGGCATGCCAGAGCGCAACAAACGCGTGCTCCCACTGCAACCCAGTGGTCTGACACTGGCCGCTGGATCAGCTGGTTCTGGGTTTTTGGCCGGGGGAGTTATCGCACAGAAACGAACGTTTACTGCGGAACCT
>JAJRQY010000129.1 GCA_024280015.1 Actinomycetes bacterium | reverse complement strand
CGGCGGCCAGGATGCCGTCGATGAGGCGTTTCATGGTTCCGATGACGGTGACTGCTTCCATCAGGTCATCGGGCGTTGCGGTGGCGAGGTCGTGGGTCATGCGGGTGTGTGGTTGTTGGGTTGCTTCGATTCCGTATTCGAACATATGTACGACTATAAACAGCGAGTGTGACACTACATAGGAAAGAACGATGTATTGAGCAAGATGCATTCACATTCTTGGCCACTCATGATGCAGGAAAGTCAGCGAGATAGATGGACAGCGAACCCCCCGCCTGGTCGGTGGCCGCAATCATCACGCTGAAGTGGCCGACCGCGGGTTGCCCCCAGTACAGACCGCAGTCCTGACCGACATCGACTGAGGTCCAAGGCCCCTGTCCGTCGCTGACCAGAACAGCCAACGGCCTCTGGCCCGAGATGACGGGTAGAGCGATGCCGCCGGGTCCGGACCGAACCTCTTCGACGGTGAAGAGCTGCCAGGGATCAGGGAGAGACCCGAGCCTTCGCTCGGTCAACGGGTCACCGAGCCGAAAGACCGATGCCGGTTCGTCGTAGCCAATGACATAGAACGAAGCGTCATCCGTAGTGCTGAGAACAACCTGCCCCGGTACGAGAAACTCCTGCCAAGGTTGGGAGAGGTCGGTGCTACTCGATTGCAGAACACGCCATTGGCCCGTCTCATCCCAAGTGGAAAACAACAGACTGTCACCAGTTCCAAACAGGTCCGAAGTGATACCGGGAACTTCCAAGAGTCGACGAAGGTCACCCGAGCCATCGACCAAGGAGACAACGGTCCGGTGCTCCTCACCGGCACCAAGAATAAGTCGCATCTGTTCTTCGGGAATGCCCAGAGTTTCGGCCGTATGAACTTCGATTCGCAGACCTGTGCTGCTACGACAGGTGGTGTCTGTGAGTTCGTCTGGTCCCACTGATGTTCGAATCCAAGTGTCTCCAAGTTCGGTGCCTCCGAACTCCAGATCACAAATTCGTTCGTTGGGGAGGATGATCCCGCGGTCAACCATGAGTGCCTCGAGATCCACGTCCGAGGTGAATGAGTTGGCCACAACCAGCTGCCCATTCAACGATTCAAACTGGGGGAAGTTGACGCCAGTCCAAGTTAGGAAATCATCACCGGTGCTCATCCTCGGTGGACTGAGAGGCTGGAACTCATAAGGATTCACGGGCGAGACCAAGACAGGATCCACCAAACGAAGATCACTCGAGACCTGCCAGATCAGCATTCTGGGATTACCGGGGATGGGTCCAATGGTGATGACCTGATAGCGGCCAGCACTGCCGTTCAAGATCTGTTTGATCACGTGATCGGTGGGCACATCCAGCTGGACCCAATTGGGGACCCGCTCAGACTCCTGGTCTTGGTCCAGGATCCACAGAGCGTCGTAGGCGTTGAGGAAGTAGTCATCCCCGACATAGCTGACCGTTCGAAATCCTTCGGAGCCCTCGGGAGTCTCAATCTGCACCCAGTCAAGGCTTGGCGGACTCAGGGTTGGATTGGGGCCAGGTAGCGCTGCTAGGTAATCAAGGGAAATCTCTTGAGTTTCGATCGTGGGCTGATTCGCCTCAGAAAGCTCTTGTCCCGAGTCGGCTTCTGCTGAGCTTGTGCTGGCAGGAACGCTCGTGAGCGTCACCGGGTTGGTGGCAATTGCTGGATCGTTGTCAATGGTTGAGATGAGTCCGCTGCGGGCTGACCGTAGAGACAGGACAGCCAAACCTGCGATGACCAGGACGGCTGCGGCGGCAATGGCGAAGCCCGAGGATCGGGTCCAGCTGCGGTGTTTCATGGTGTGTTTCATGGTGTCGCTGCTGGACGCCTCACGTCCGGACACGAAGAATCGAGCTTCGGGGATGACGACGTCTTCCAGTTCGGCCCGCTCCGTCAAGGCCTCGGCTAGCTTGAGCTCAAGTTGTTCAATCATCGTTGGGTTCTCATTTCTCGATCACCTTTCGTAGGTCCGCAAGCCCGCGTGAGATCAGGCTCTTTGCCGTCCCTGTCTTGGTGCCCATCGCCTCGGCAATCTCGGCCATGCTGAAGCCGCCGTAGAACCTGAGGACCAGCGCGGTTCGTTTGCGGATCGAGACAGTCAGTAGAGCGTCTAGCAGGAAGTGCTGTTCTTCACTCAGCCCATCCGGTCGATCGGGCCGGTCGTACTTGCGTCGCACCCGTCGCCGCCGGAGTTCTTGCAGACAACCGTTAGTTACGGTGGTGCGCAGATAGGCGGTCGGAGTCTCCACATTGTCGAATCGCTGCCACAATTGATGAAAAGAGTCCTGCACGATTTCTTCGGCGATTGAGCGCTGGTCGACCATGGCCGTCGCCAGTCGTACCAGGAGGACGTAGCGCTCATTGAAAATGGTCTCGAACTCAGCCTGTGCTGAAGAGACTGCTGGCTCGGCAACGTCGTTGCCCAGCCCCGGACTGATCGGTATTGGTGAGAGGTTGCCGCTCTTGGCGATCGGGGAGCTTCCCATACACCTACAAAGATGCCCGTCTCCGCCAAATGGTTGCGGTCCGTAGAGAGAAAGAGTGGCCGGTTTCGGACGCGGCTAGTCGATGAGGTTCATGAAGTCCGAGTCCATGGATTGAAAGGTCACATAGGTGGCCACGGTCACGGCGAGGCCAAGAGAGATGGACCAGGCGCGGGCCCGCGGCTTGGATTCGAAGACCAGGATGCATCCAGCGATCCAAGGTAGAAGCAGGAAGACTAAGCTGCCTGATCCGATGGGATAGAGGTCACCGCCTGCGTCTTCGACCTGTCGTTGGAAGGTTCTGAAATCTGGATCGGATCGGGACATATCGATGGCCTGATCAAATTGATCGATCAGCACCTTGACTCGGAAGAGCGCACGTAGCGCCAAAGCAGCCTGGAAGGCCGATGTGGTGAGGAGGAGGGTCCCAAGCCATACCCCGATTTGGGTTCCGTACCAGGCAAGAATGGCGCCAAGAGCGACCAGGGTGAATCCGGTGACGGTGGCAAGGGGCAGCCAACCTCGACTGGAATAGCCAGTAGCTGCCCGAGCCTCAATCAGGACCAGTCCGTCGCTGGTGGGGGAAAGGGTGAGGTCGTCTCGGCCAGCCCAACCCTGACCCAAAGCGCTGTTGCTTCGACGGAGAATTGACGGATCTGAAGGGTCAATCTTGAATCCTCTCTGGATGAGGATTGTGCGAACCTGGGTGAGTGGGTCCCCGTTGGGCTTGTTGGGAGTGACTTCGAAGTTGACCGTTGGTTGGTAGGACTCGAACACCGGGACTGATGGTGAATGGAAGGAAATGGTGTCCAGGTTCTCGTCGAGACTCTGCATTCGGGCCGTGAAATCGTTGTAGTTGAGCGTGAAGTCTGTAAAGGCCCAGGTTGGAAGGGCAAAGCCGCCAAGAACAATGATTGTTCCAAGAATGCGACTCCAGCGGCCGCTGGTTGGACGTCGAAGGGCGAAGTACCAGTCAGGAATACGTCGCCACAACTGAGCGATGCCATTGCCGACAGCCACAGTCAGGCCGAGAACGAACAGCCAACGCCAGATCGTGTGGTCAGCTGCCTGACCTACTTCGTCATCGGATCCGGGCCCGCGGCCGGCCTCAGTCGTACCGAAGAGGTTGCCCGAACCAAGAGCGACTGCGCTGCCTGCAACCAGGAAGACCGACACAACCATCGCCATCCGCTGACCAAGATCGGAACGGTCCTTTCGACGCTTGGCGGCTGCTTCGATGCGAGACCAGCGTTCCCGGTTAGGCCCGTCGTAGGCCGAACTGCTGTCCGCCGAACCGCTACTTGCCGGGTGGATATGGTCCGGCGGCGATATTGCTGAGCGCAAGCGTTGTTCCAAAAGATCTGTCATGGCCGTACCTCGACTGGTTGATCTGGTTGGCTTCGTTCACCCGGTTGATCCGCAGTGAGCGTCTTCTTCAGCGAGGCAGTCGCCCGGTGAAGGTGAGTCTTGACTGAGCCCGCACTGATGCCAACAGTGCCAGCGATTCCGTTGACCGTGAGGTCGGCGTAGTAACGCAGAACCACGCACTCCCGCTGACGCTGTGGCAGCCGAGCAATGGCATCTCGGACTGATTGATCTGGATCGGCATTCAGCACGGCTGTTTCACCGGATCGAGCCCGTTCGGCCTCGCGCTTGGCGTAGCGACGTTCCAGAATCAGTCGACGCACCTTGGAACGTGAACCATTGAGAACCGCAGCGCGCACATAGGCCGACAGAGCCTCGGGATTGCTCAGAACCGGTGGTCGTTGAACCAGACGAACGAAGGTGTCTTGAACCAGCTCCTCAGCCAGGCCTCGACTGCCAACCATCCAATGGGCGAGTCCGACAAGCTGTTCGAACTCACGCTGGTACAGAGCCCGCAACTCGGCATGCTCATCCGAGTCATTGTCATCAGCAACATCGGGTTGGACGGCCGCATGCCCAATGGAGCCAGATTGGTTCATTCCGAGTAAGACGCCCAAGTCACACCACTACGTTGACACACCGGCAAAGAAATCTCACGTTCGGGAGACAGGGCGCAGGCTGTTTGCTTGGGTTGGTAGCGCTGCTAGCTCAAGTTGGGCAACTCACCATCAGCCACTCGGATGATGAAGTCGCGGGCTGGTTGCAAATAGCCGTCCCAATGATCGGCAACATAGGCCCCGATCCAGGCCGCCCAAAGCAGGGTGAAGAACACCACCCGCTCAGCGGCATCTGGACCAAGACCGCCCTGCTGATCGTGATCATCCTGCTCGCCCGGCCTGACCTGCTCACCCTGACCAGCGAGACTGTCAGCGAAGTAGCCGGAGCAGAACGCACGAAATCCCTTACTGTCCCAATCCAAGGCAAACCGGCTGAAGTCCTCAGCCGGATCAGCAAATCTCGCCGTCTCGAAGTCAACAAGCCCAGTCACGACGCCAGCTTCATCAACCACAACATTGCGGGCCTGCAAGTCCCCGTGAACCAGAACGGCATGGCTTGAACCATGCAGCAGGGCTCCTTCAAAACGATCAAAGCCCAGCGTTAGGGCAGACAATTCCGATGGTTCAAACAACCCCCGGTCCCTGGCATGAGCCAGCACCCGGTCAGCCCGGTCCCGGTCGGATTTGTCCTGATCATCACTCAACGATCTCAGGTCTTTTGCCAACGTGACGAGAGAGTATGGCTTGGTCACCTGGTGCAGACCAGTAGCCCAATGCCCAAGCTGTTCCGCCAACACCGCTGAGAGCTCATGCGCTGGCCGCTCAGCATCAGACGGACTCCTGCCAGGGAGTCGCGACATCAGCAGCCAGTCCCGGCCATCTTCGAGCCGACCTGAAGACAATGGCCGAGGAACAGCTATCTCAGATCCAGAAAGGACGTTCAGGGCAGAACGTTCCCGAGCAAACCGCTCGGTCCCGACGGGCCCGTAGATCTTGAGCACCGACCGCGACAGCAGGTGAACTCGGTTGTTGGGCGAGGCGTGACAAGCAGTTTCGAACGCCACCACCAATTGGCCACTAGAACGACAACCAGCCAAGACCAATGGCAACAAAGGTCAACAGGCCCGAAGCGATTCGATACCAGCCAAACACCTCAAAGCCACGGTCATTCAACCAGGCCACCATCCAGCGAACGGCCACCACGGCGGAAACAAAAGCAACGACAAGGCCGACAATGGGGGTGAATAGCCCAAATTCCTCGATGAGGGGACCGCCGTCACTCAGAGCTGCGAAGGCGGTCGCTGCGGTCAAGGTCAGCAACCCAAGGAGAAAGCTGTACTCAACTGCAGCTCGGAGACTTAATCCAACCAGAACTCCGGCAATAATGGTGACGAGGGAACGGCTAACTCCGGGCCAGACGGCGATCGCCTGGAGCAATCCGATGATGATGGCCTGCTTGACCGTTATCTGGGCCAACTCCCCCTTGGCCCGGTCAAAGAATGCGGTTCGACTGAGCACGAGAATTCCAATGCCGCCCACCAGCCAAGCCAGAGCGATGTAGCCGGGACTGAAAATGTGTTCCCGGATTGGATCAAAGATGAGCTTGGCAATGATGGCGGTTGGGATGAACGAGGCGAGGATGGCCAACAGGATCCGGCGTCCCTCCTCGCTCCGGCCAAGGAGGCCATCAAAAAGCTGCAGGATCCGATCCTTGTAGACCACCAGCACCGCGAGGATCGCTCCGGCCTGGATACCAATGGCATAGGTATCCAGTAGCCGCTCAGCTTCGGCGTTCACATTGAGGCCAAGCACCTCATTGGTCATCAAGAGGTGACCGGTTGAACTGACGGGCAGGTATTCGGTCAGGCCTTCCACTAACCCGAGCACGATGGCAGAGAACAAGGAGAGCTCAAGATCACTGTCCGTGCCAGCAAAGGCGTTGGCGGGAATAGCGGTCGAGATGCCGAGTAGTAGCAGGGCCAAGCCCGACCATCTGATCGACCATCGGCCCCACGAAGGAGACGACCGCCGGGCCGACGAACGAGACGACAGCGATGACACGGCGGGGGCAGAAACGCGGCGAAGATGATGGCGCGCAGACAAGGACATGGCGATCATGATCCCACATCGCCATACCCAAGTGGCTGAGCCGTTTGGTTCATCTCCTCGTGCGTCAGCATTCATTGGTTTCCGCGCCTGATCCAGCCCCTGATCCACGACCAGCCAGGCCTGGTAGGTTGCCCGAGACAGCCGATACGGCCAACCAGTTTTGAGGAGTATCAAATGACCAGCAACGGGACCGACTTTGAGCGAACACCGGGTGGGGCCGTCTTGATGAACGGCAACAAGTTGCGTGACGAGCTGATCGCCAACCTTCGCCAAAAGGTGGAAGCTGATGGCAACCCAGAAATCTGTCTGGCCACCGTCCTGGTCGGCGACGACAAGCCGAGTCAGCTTTATGTGAAGTCGAAGGGCAAGAAGGCGGTCGAGGCGGGACTTCAATCTCGTCACGTCGGCCTGGCAGCAACCTCCACCCAGGCCGAAGTCGAGGCAGCAGTGGCCGAGCTGGTAGCCGACCCGACCGTGCATGGAATCCTCGTCCAGTTACCGCTTCCCGACGGGTTGGATCCCGAACCTGTCTTGGACATGATCCCACCAGCGAAGGACGTTGATGGTTTAACCGAGCGTTCCATGGGTCGCCTGGTTCGAGGCAAGCCCGGCCATGTGCCCTGCACTCCACTCGGTGTCATGCGATTGTTGGATCGCTACGGAGTCGAAACGACCGGCAAGCGCGCCGTCGTCGTCGGTCGATCTACCCTGGTCGGCCTGCCCCAGGTCTTGCTCCTTGGTCGCAAGGGTGTCGACACCACCGTCACCCTGGCTCACTCCCGCACCACCGATCTGGTTGCGGTCTGCCAAGAAGCGGACATCATAATTGCCGCCGCCGGTTCGGCCAAGATGATCACGGCAAACCATGTGAAACCGGGAGCCGCCGTCATCGACGTTGGTGTTTCTCGTACCGAAGCCGGAATTGTTGGCGACGTCGACTTCGAAACGGTGCAAGCTATAGCCGGACATATCACCCCCATGCCAGGGGGGACTGGCCCCATGACCATCGCCTGCCTGATGGAAAACACCTACGCTGCCTACTACATGGCGAATCCCCGGTAGCTGCCTGGGTCGGCCTCCGGCGTCATTCCTTCACCATCATTCATCGGCGTCAAAGTGGCGCCCGTCGCGCGGTTCAGGCCACTATGTCCGGCGTGATCGACTACTTCAAACAAGCATGGGACGAACTGCTGGCTCCCGATTCGGGATTTGCCATCTCCGAGCAAGAGGTGCTCGGAGTCAAGATGAAGGTGTTTAACCAAGCACCGCCCAACATGCGCGCCTTGTGGGAGTTGGCGACCCTGCACGGCGACAAGACCTACATTGTCTACGAGGACGAGCGCTACAGCTACGCCGAAATCGATGCCCGTGTCCGGGCCCTAGCCCACCACCTGCGTGACCAGCACGGGGTTGGTTCCGGAGACCGAGTAGCCGTCGCCATGCGAAACTATCCCGAGTGGTTGGTTAGCTATTGGGCCATCCTCTCCATCGGCGCCGCTGTTGTTGGCATGAACGCCTGGTGGACGGGCCCAGAAATGGAGTTCGGGCTGACCGACTCAAAGCCCAAGGTGTTGATCGCTGACCGCGAACGGCTGACCAATGTTGCCCCCCACCTCGAGAGCATCCGAGCCAGCTCACCCATGGCTTTGATTGGTGTCCGCCTACCCCAAGACTCTGACCAGCCAGAAGGCACAGGACTACCAACCAACACCGGACTGCCAGCCAACACTGTCCGGTGGGAGGACGTGGTCGAACCAGACAAGGCGCCGGCTGGACTTCCCGAAACTGACATCGATCCCGATGACGACGTCACCATCTTCTACACCTCCGGCACCACGGGCTTTCCCAAAGGGGCCCAACTCACCCACCGTGGCTCGGTTCACAATGTCTTCAACATTGCCTTCCTCAGCATGGTCGGTGCCCTCGCTGATGCCAAGCAATTGGCGGCTTCGGGACAAGCGCCAGCCGCACCTGCGGACCCGGCTGCTGCTCCGCAGAAGGTGTTCATGGCTCCAACACCCCTGTTTCATGTCACCGCTTGCAACTGCTTGATGCATCCCGCCACCTTGACCGGATCGACCCTTGTCCTCATGTACAAGTGGGATACCGCCCGAGCCCTCGAACTGATTGAACGAGAGGGAGTAACCAACTTCTCTGGGGTGCCAACCATGAGTCGAGAGATGCTGTTGCACGAAGACTGGAACACGCGTGACACCTCGACTCTTGAAATGCTCGGTGGTGGAGGCGCGCCACTGCAACCGGACCTGGTTGGAAAGATCGACGAAGCAATTCCGCAAGGTGCGCCAAGTACTGGCTATGGACTGACCGAAACCAACGGCATCATCACCGCGGTTTCTGCCCAGCTCTATGTCGACAAGCCGGCCTCGTGCGGACCCGTGGTCCCAACCCTGGACTACAAGCTGATCGACGAACTTGGCAACGACCTGCCCGAAGGCGCAACCGGTGAGCTTTGCGTCAAGGGCCCGATCGTCATCAAGGGCTATATCAATCGGGAAGAGGCGACGGCCGAAGCCATCCAAGACGGCTGGTTCCGAACCGGTGATATTGCCAACATTGACGAGGACGGCTTTGTCTTCCTGGTCGACCGGGCCAAGGATATGGTCCTGCATGGTGGCGAAAACGTTTACTGCTCAGAGGTCGAGGCGGCAATCTATCGTCACCCTGACATTGCCGAAGCCGCGGTCTTCAGTTTGCCCGATGAGCGGCTGGGTGAAGAAGTAGCGGCGGCGATTGTTTTGCAGCCAGGCTCAACCCTGGATGAAGCTGGACTGGTCCAGTTTCTGACCCCACAGATCGCTAAGTTCAAGATTCCGACCAGTGTTTGGTTCCGAACCGAGCCTCTTCCTCAGAATGCCAATGGGAAGTTCCTCAAGAAGGATCTTCGTGAAGAATTGTTGGACCAGGGCTAGTCGGACAGCTCCAACCACTGGGCTCTAGCTAGGCGGCCGATAGTTGGTGAGAGCCGCGACGGCCAGGTCGATCAAGACAAGGGCGGAAGGTTCGTCAATGGGTATGAACCGCATGATCTTGCGAAGCATGAACGGGCCCTCAATCACGTCCATGGCAATGTCAAGATCGAGATCGGGGTGGACTTCGCCGCGCCCTTGAGCCAGCTGGATCATGGTCTTGATCGGCTTGCGCTGCTCCTCGACGAAGGCCTCGTGCACTTCGGCAAAGTCGGGGTCATTGGCTGAACGATTGAGCAAGCCGAGAAAGGTCCGCGGAATTGACTCATTGGTCATGAAATCGCGGTGTGAATCAAGAAAGGCCAGAAGATCACCTCGGAGGCTGCCGGTGTTTGGTGTCGGCAAGGGCACGATCAGGCAACCGAAGGCGGACAGCATGAGATCGGTGGTGGAGGAGAAGTGGCGATAGATCGTCGACTTGGCTACGCCAGAACGTCGCGCGACCTCATCAACGGTGAAGCCCTCAACCCCAACCTCTTGCAGCACAGTGAGAGCGGTGCCAAGAGTTTTGGTTCGTGCTTCATTGCTTAGTGGTCTAGCCATTACGAAACCGAATGGTAGCGAGAGCTTCCCAGGTTTGGTGTGACGTTGTTCTCATCGGTTGCAATAGAGGCGAACGACGAGATACAAACGCTACTTCAACGTATCGTAACTGGATCACCGGTCCAGGCCATCCACCTTGCAAATTGGAGACCCCTGTGTACGCACGCCTCGCCCGATGGAGCTTCCGCCATCGACCCTTCGTTCTGGCCGCATGGATTGTCGCCATTGTCGGCATCAATGCCATAGGCGTCTCAATCGGTGGTGCGACCTTTAACGCCGAGCTTGAGATTCCGGCCAGCGAGACCGCCGACGGGTTCGCCACACTGGAGGAGTACTTTCCCGGCCAGGGCGGTGCCCTGACCGGATCCATTGTTTTCCAAAGCGAAGGTGGCGTCGATCAGTCCAACGTGCAAGAAGCCATGGAGGGCCTATTCACTGCGGTGGACAAGCTGGATGGGGTTTCCACCCAGAGCCCGTATAACGAGTTTGCCCGTCAGCAGCAGATCTCGCCTGACGGCACCATTGCTTTCGCCCAAGTGAACTTCGACAGTGACATTGATCAAACCGAATCGGCCGAGATCGGAGCCGAAATCTTGAAGCTGCTTCCCGAAGAAGAAGGCCTGCGAGTAGAACTTGGTGGCGCTGCGTTGGCGGTCTTCGAACCTCCAGAAACCGAACTGGTTGGCCTAGCTTTTGCCATTGTCATCCTGATCATTGCCTTTGGTTCTGTGCTGGCTATGGGGTTGCCAATCGGTGTTGCCCTTTTCGGTGTTGGCACCGGTTCTGCCATCGTGACCCTGATCACCCACGTCATGACCGTTCCCGACTTCGCTCCATTGATTGGCGTCATGATTGGGTTGGGTGCTGGTATTGACTACGCCCTATTCATCATCACCCGGTACCGGGAAGGCACTCGTGAAGGGCTCTCGCCGGAGGAAGCAACGGTGGCCGCCATGGACACCGCTGGCCGAGCCGTGGTGTTCGCTGGCTTAACTGTCGTCGTCTCCTTGCTTGGCATGTTGCTGATCGGGTTGGCCTTCATTTCTGGACTCGGAATCTCGGCCGCAGTCACGGTGGCCGCCACCATGTTGGCCTCGGTCACCCTACTCCCAGCCTTGTTAGGGTTTGCCGGCAGCAAGGTCGAAATCACCCGTTGGCGGGGCCTCGTTGCTGCTGCTGCGGTTGCTGCCGCCCTACTGTTCCTCGGTATCGGGGCTTCCCGGACATTGGTACTTGGCGCGGTTGGCTTGGCTGCCCTGACCATGACTGTTGGCTCGGCCGTTCCGCCCCTGATGCAGCTGGTACCCGATCGCAAGGAGAAGCCGCTTCGGGAGACCCTGGCCTATCGCTGGAGTCGTATTGTTCAGCACAATCCGTGGCAGTCCTTGCTGGTCAGCGGTGGCATTTTGCTCTTGTTGTCCGCACCAATGCTCAGCCTGCGACTTGGTTTCTCCGATGAGGGAAACTTCAGCGAAGAGACAACGACTCGTCAGGCCTATGACCTGGTAGCCGAAGGATTTGGTCCAGGATTCAACGGCCCGTTTGTGGTGGCGGTCGAGGTTGAATCCCCTCAGGATCTACTCGTTGTTCGTGGTTTGCAGGAAGCAATTCTGGCCGATGAGGGTGTGGCCTCGGCCAGCCCTCCGATCCCCAGTGATCGGGAGAACCCCGAGGCATCACCAGCCTTCTTGATCAGCGTGGTGCCAACCACCTCACCTCAAGACGCGTTGACGAACGAGACGGTGGAACGCCTACGAGAGATCGTGGTTCCTGCCGCGATTGAGGGCTCAACAGTGACCGCCAATATCACCGGTGCTGTTCCCGCCAATATTGACTTCAGCGCCTTCCTGGCCAAGCGGATCCTGGTATTCCTCGCTGTTGTACTCGGGCTTTCGTTCATCTTGTTGATGGCGGTCTTCCGGTCATTGGTCGTCCCTCTCAAGGCAGTGATCATGAACATGCTGAGTATTTCGGCCGCCTATGGCCTGGTGGTAGCTCTATTTCAGTGGGGCTGGTTCGGCGGCCTGACCGGGATCGAGCCTGCACCGATTGAGCCGTTCATTCCCATGATGTTGTTCGCCATTGTCTTCGGCTTGTCCATGGATTATGAGGTGTTCTTGTTGTCCAGAGTCAAGGAAGAGTTTGACCGCACTGGTGACCCTGTGGAGTCCGTTGCCGACGGTCTGGCTTCGACTGCTCGGGTCATTACCGCGGCTGCCGCCATCATGGTTGTGGTGTTCGGCAGCTTCTTGTTCGAAGATGATCGGATCATCAAGCTGTTCGGAACGGGGCTGGCCTCGGCGGTGTTCTTAGATGCCACCCTCGTCCGGATGTTGTTGGTGCCTGCCACCATGGAGCTGCTCGGCGGCAAGAACTGGTGGCTACCAGGCTGGTTGGACAAGATCGTGCCGACCATCAATGTTGAGGGACCAGCCCCCGTAGCTTCGGCGGAGTGAACTGACTGACTGGCCGGAGATTCCGTGTGGTTCCGATTTGCCCATGGCGACCCTTGGTGATGACGTATCGCAACCAGGATTTGTGATGAGAGTGGTTTGTGCGGGGGTTCAGGTTTGATGGGTGTTGGTCGATGGGTAGGAGTATGAAGTCGTTGACGGGACTGGTGGCGGGGGTTTTGTTGATGATGGGGGTGTTGTCTTCATGCAGCCGTTTCTTTCCTGGCGAAGCAGACGACCCCGCCCCGAGTCCTCGGTATTTGGCCGTTGTCCTAAACGGGGCTAACACGGCCTTCGATCGTGGATATGACGTGACCCGTATCAGGTTTGCTTTGACGTTTTCTGAGGCCGATGCTGAGGCTCTATGGGTATCAACCACCTATGAAACCGAAGAGTTGCGTCACAGATTCGATATTGAAACCAGGTTCTTTGACTATTACGGCCTCCAGGCTGAGGATGTGCGGCCGTGTATGGCTGAGAACGTGACCGTCACCAATCTGAGTACTGGTGAAGAGTTCGTGGTTATCGAGGCGGGTGATTGCGAAAACCAGTGGGTCTTCCAGGTTGAGGGAGCGTTCGACTATCTGATCGATGCCGGGGCTTGTACGGATTCGGTCACCCTGGATGACGGTCGAGAGATCGAGACTCCTTGTCGTTAGTGAGTCTGAAGCCTCCGTTCACCCAGGCCGTGTCGCCCTGACCAGAACGACCTAGTGGCGAGTCAGAGTCCATCGGATCCGGAGAGTCTGGCTGGGGTAATAACAACAGAATCGGCCGGTCCGGACTGACCGGTCCAGGTGGTCACCTAGGGCAGGATTAACTGCGGAGATGCTGCTTACCGCCCGCGAAATAGAGCGACGCACGTTGATTCGCGCCTTCTCCGTTGCGTCATGAGAGGTACGGGGACGTCCGCCCAATCCGAACGCTCCGACCAGTTCTGCTTCCAATAGTTCGATTTCAACCCGGGTCGCATCCGACGTACCCAGGTCTGCAGCCTCAATCGAACGATCAAGCGTGTCACTCAGCTCGATGTAGCGAGACCGATAGGCCTCCCGGGCTGCGGCGTCCAACCCAGGGCCAGTCCCCGACTCATCCAATACGGGCATGCCAGCCACGATGGAGTAGAGGTCCAGCACATACCAATCACGGCCCGGTTGTTCGACCAGTCGAGCCAGATAGTCGAGGCCCTTTGAATGTCGAATCAAATGAACGTTTTCGTTAAGTCCAATACACCAAACGTCACCCTGTCGCTGCAGGGTAGCATGCATGGCCAGCTTGCTCGGGGTCGGTGTTTGCGAGTTCGTGATTGAAGCGGGGCGGTCAGCAGTTTCGCGGTCAGCGCTCTCGTAGTCCCCAATCAGGGTCATCGCCTGGGACATTCCTATCTCGTCGGCCAGTCCAGCCGCTGTCGCCGCATGCTCGGATGCCTCGGTGTGATCGCCAAGTCGTTCGAGGGCAACGGCGAGCGCGGCATGGCTTCGGGCCGCCCAGGGCACCGCATGCATTCGTTCATGGACTTCCAAGCTGGCTCGGAGATGTCTGGCGGCATCCGCATTCTGACCGAGGCGCAAGGCGAGAAGCCCCCGATAGCGGTCGAACGCACCGATCCACGATGCTGCTGAGGTCGCCGCAATGACGCACTCCCCGCCGAATGAGTCGAGGGCGTCATAGAGGTAGCCAACACTGGGGTGATCAATGGCGGTGGCAGCCTCGGTGGCCATGGCAATGGTGACAGCCCACAGAACCGTCGGCCGGTCTGACTGCAGGATCTCGAGTGTCTCGTCAATAAGAATGGCGGCAGCGTCAAACTCGCCCGACATTGCCTTAGCCAAAGCAACGGCCGCCCGCAGTGCTGGATCGGCTACCAGAGGAAGAAGAGACTCGTACTGTTGCAGGGTCTGGGGCAGGTCACCTCGATCCCATGAGTAGACAATGCGATAGAACTCGAGCGCCGGAGTCTCGATATCGAAGTAGCGAAGCTGCTTAACCGTCTCGTCAAGCACGTCGTCAGCATCTTGATAGCGCCCCTCCAGAGCAGCAACGGTCGCTGCTGCCAGCGCCTGTTGTACTCGACCTGCCACCGAAACAGGTTCACTCGTCAACAAGGCGCTGACCCGCTGACGATCTGCCGCGGCCAAGGCGTCGGTGAGGGCCATACGCTGGGATCTGATCAGCAGCTCATGGTCATCGAGCTGGGTGGCCAAGCGCAACGCCTTGTCTGCATCTACCCGGCGCTCGGCCGTCCGAGATGGGTGAACGCTGAGCGCTCGGCGCCGGGCAAGGTGGGCTTCGCCCAGCAAGAGCAGATCATCAGATTCGGTTGCTTCGACAATCGCCCGGTCGGCGGCCAAGACGTCTTCGAGCTGGCCACCCCGGATATCACCAGCAGTAGCCACGGCGATGTTGAAAACTGCTCTGTCGGCGGCGTCGCTACTGGGCTGCAACCATCGCTCGGAGATTTCGAGCAGGAATGTTGCGTTGAGAGTCGATGGATTGGGCTCCTCAAGCCATCGCAGTCGACCATAGGATCGCACCAGACGCCGTCGACGGTCCTGGGTTGAATTCTCCATTGATTGGGCCGCCTCGATCAGCCGCTGTTCGGCGTCGGAAACTCGTCCAATCAGAGACAGAGCTTCAGCCTCCTCCATGAGAGCTTCAGCCAGAGCATCGGTGTCACCGATATCGCGGAACAGTGTGACCGCAATTCCGAAATACTGGATCGCCTCACGAAGAGCTCCTGATGAGCGCTCGATACGAGCGGCCTGGTGGGCAGCCTCCGCGGCCTCCCGTCCCTGTTCGCTAAGCGCAATTCGCGAAAGGTGGTGAGCTAAGGCGATCGGACTGGCATCAACAGATCGGAGTACATCTGCCGCCCGAGCGTGCAGGGCAAAACGCTCATCGGCTTCAAGATCGGCGTAGATGGCATCACGGAACAGGCCATGACGAAATGATGCGACACCATCAGCAATGGCAACGACATCAGCAGGCATTCGAGCGAGCTCGGCATCCCCGCTGGTCGTGCGTTTCCAGACATCGACGGGTGCGGAGCCCAAGACGGCTAGTGCTCGCAGACCGGGTTGGGATGTCTCGGGGATTGCCGCTATCCGACTGCGGAGAAGGTCGGCGATATCTTCCGGGATGGGTCCATCGGACTCGCCGGTGTCGTGCTCCAACAGTCGTTGCACAAAGAGCGGGTTGCCATTGGTTCGCTGAGCCAGCTTGGCTGCACCAGCCGCATCGAGGATGGCACCTGAAGCGTGAGCTAGTTCAATGATCTCTTGATTGGAGAATCCACCAAGGGCGATACGGGCACATCGGAATGCGTCGATGTTTTGATCGCCCGGCCGAGCCGACGCAATAATGGTGACGCCAGATATTGGCGGTCGTCGGGAGAGATAGGAGAAGAGAGCAACGGCCGTTGGTTCGGCCTCGTGAAGATCCTCGATCATGATCACGAGCTCTGTTCTTGAACCCTGCTCACTCAGCCATGTGGCAATGGAGCGAAACATTTCGGCCATGTCGGGAGGAGTTGGGGTGGAGCGGTGCCCGGCAGAGATGACTGTCTGGTCCAGGTCGATGTCGCGAAGGGCCTCAAACCAAGGCCACAAACTAGGAGTTCCCTCCCATTCTCCCGCGACGCCCCAGCCCACAGCACACCCGTCGGCGATTGCCTCAGATCGAAAGGCTTGCAGGAGGGTGGTCTTACCAATTCCGGCTGGACCTACCACCAGCGCCACCCGTTGGGCGGACCCCGTTGCTCGGGTGTCGTTGAGACGGGCAAGAGCAGATGATCTCCCGATAATGCGGGGTGTTTGACCGGTCTGCTCACCCATCAAAGTCACCGTAGCCGACGTCTCTAGCTGGTGACGAACGCGTTGGGATTAAACACGGAACATTGTTCCGGCCTTTGGAACGCCTTCATTGAGAGAGAGGGAACCAATACGTATGAGGGGTAAACAGATCGCCGCGCTAGCGGTTTCAGGCGCAGTGATGGCGGGAGCTGTCGGTGCGCCGACCGCGGCCTTCTCCCAAGGGGTGGGAATGGGAGAAGGTTCATGGCGCGGCAGTTTGTCCTATAACGCGTTGGTTGTCTATGACGACGACATTCCTGCCAGCTACTACGGACAGGGGACCATGTACCTGACGGTCGTTGGTGGATCAATGGAGGGTTCGTTCATCTTCAACCAAAGAACGGTAGTAGAAGTACCGGACTCCGGAACCGCACTCGCCAATGCCAATGTCTTTGGCAATGTAACCGGGGGGGCGCTGGCCCCAGAACTGGTGTTCGATCAGATCCATGTAACAAGTACCGATGCAGCTTCGGGCGTCACAGCCGAGCTGACGTTTACGGCCGCTGAACTGGGCAACCCAAGAATTCTTGTGGTGCCAACGGCTGGCAGCTGTGGATCAGTTCAAGGTTTTTGGAATCAAGGGTTCGCGTCGGGTCTCGCTGCTCAGGGTGAGTTCATCGCCGGACGTCAAGGCACCTGGATCGCCCACCGGCTCGGTGGGGGTGAACCGACCCCTGAACGTTATGAAGCAGCGATGGCGGAGATCGAGGCTAGCGCCAACACCTTGATAGAAGATCTTCGTGCCGGTGGGCCCTGGTCAGCCGACATTGTGAGTGACGTACTAGGCCGGGCGGAGAATCTGGCTTCCGGCGGCTTCCGGCGTGCCAACTGCGACAGTGGTGAAGACGACACAGCATTCCGAAACCGAGCGTTCGCAGTTGTGGCTCAGATGCTCAACGAAGCAGCCCTCTCTGACGGTGTGTTCGCTGACGGGATCCTGGAACTGATGATTGCCGGCTACCGGTCGGGCGTGTTCGCTTCTGACGCCGAACTCCGCGACTTCTACGAAGGCCAGTTCGATCTGATTGCTGAGCAAGTTCTGGACTCTGGTAGCCAAGCTGAACTGCTTACGTTGTACATCGCCGCCTTGCAGCTCGGAAGAACCGAACTCGCTGCAACTGTTGCCGAACTCCTGGAAGTGGTGGATTCATGATGGGTGGCGGATTGGTATTGGGTTCACTATCCGCTCGTCGTGCGTTCCTTGTTGGCATCGCTAGCACGTTGACACTCCTCGGAGCGGGTTGCGGTGGGGGACAGTCACCGTCGACGGCGACCAGTGTCGAACCAATCGCCGACGATGAAGGCACGGAGAACTCTGGAGACGCCACTACCACGATCGTCGCGACCAACGACAGCGCATCCGCAGCGGTTAGCTACTTGCCGGAACTCTTGCTTGAGGAGGCCACGCCGGGCCCACGCCCACTTTTGAGCTGGGCAGCTGTTGATGGGGCGGACCGCTACACCCTGGTCGTCCTCGGTGACGATGGCACCCCATATTGGGCGTGGTCAGGGACGGAGACCACGATCCACTTCGGCGGATTCGATGATCCCGATGCCATTGGTCCCTGGGTTCACGAGGCCATGACCTGGACTGTTGCCGCCACCGATGCTGCCGGCAAACCCCTAGCGATCTCACAGGCCGGCATCCTCACCCCATGAGGTTCGCTCGTCGGAGGTCAGGCAACGAAACAACAACACCAGTACACCCAAGGTTCGGTCAAATGAAACTCCCGATCTACGCCTCTTTCCTGGCTGCCATCCTGCTTCTCGCATCCTGTGGCGGCTCAACCGATACCCAACCTGGTTCTGATGCGCTAGGGGGTAACGACGATGGTGGCGCCGCCAGCGACCCTGGGGCTGGAGGCATCTCCGAGGACCCAAGTGTGCTGTTCGATACGGGTGCGCTCGGCAGCGAGCCACTCAACGCCGTTCATGTACAACCGCTGAACCGTTCGGGCCCAACGCCCCCGCCGCCAGTCACGCCGGTCATCGATACGTGCGCTGCCCTCGCCGCTTTGGACTTCGATGTGATCGTCAATGAGATTGCGACCAAGTTTTCCTTTGGAGAAGACCCCAAGTTTGTTACTACCACCCTTGGGGCGGCGTGCGACTATCACAGCGATATCCACGTGATCCGAGTCTTGGTGGGCCCAAGCGAACAGGTGAACACGACTGCAGGCAGTCCGGGTCTATTCCTGCCCCCAGGATCCGGCAATCTCAGTGAGGAGATCTCCCCAGAAGATGCTGCGGTGAGCATCATTAGTGAGGACTCGATCGGTTTTATCACACCATTTGCGGCCTTCACCAACACTGGCGCCTATGGAGTGATGGTCTCCAATGTCGGTGGAACGGGGATTGACTACGGCTCGACCGGATTGCTCTTCTCCCGGGTGGCTTCGGCCGTCTCTGCTCAGGTCGCAGCCGCACCGCCGCCCTCAGCTGGGGCCCAAGAACAACTTGGGACCGTGGCCGCTGACCCTTGCTCGGTTTGGACTGTTGCTGAGTTGGACGCATTCTTGGTCGACGCGTCAATTGGGCGAGCCGATGACGCCAATGTGACCGATGGGTGTCGCTGGTCCAGTGAAGAGACACTGGATCAGATCACGCTCGAAGCGTTCTCTCCAGGGACATCAACGGAGGGCTATGTTCCAATAGCTGACGGCAGTCCCATCCTTGTCAAACCAAGTACCGATCGCATCTTTCTTGCTACCGCTGACATTGTCTTGCGAATCCAGGTGTCCAAAGAGGCCGTCGGCTCAGTTTTCTATGATGGAACCGATGCTGGGGTGGCTTTGGCGGAGAACATCCTGTCCCGTCTCGGCTGAGATCATGTCTGACTCAGCTCGGCTTGCCAACCCGATTGTCGGCGTCGGAAGCCGACGAGAACAAAACCAACGGCTCCGATAGCAGACATCCAGTTGGCGTAACCAGTGAAGCGGCCGGGGCCATAGTCCACACTCAGCTGGGCATCGCCCACGCCAGTTAGCCACCAGCCCTGGGCCCAGCCATCAACAATGATCGGGTCGGCCGACCATCCTTCAGGTAAGTCACCGATCTCCCAGCCGGGAGCAAACGACTCGGCCAGCACCAACAAGCTGGTCCGCTTCAATCCGGTAACCGACACGTCCCAGCTGCCGGGGTCGGTCTGGCGTGCCTCGACGGAAGCTGAGTTAGTCGATGCTGGATTGGTGGAGTCCGATCCATTGCTTTGCTCAGCGCCAACGGCGACGGGCGAAACCACCAGTCGTTCTGGGTGGGCGCGAGCAATGTCAACGTCGCGGAACTCGACCTCGGTCCGACTCGTTCCGTTGTCTGGGCCGTCGGCATACAGATACAGGTTGAGCGAAACCACATTGTCGGGAATCGTCACGGTCACCCGCTCGCTGGCCCATTCCGATGTCGACATGAGGCTGCCGGACTGGGCGCAATAACTCGGTCCTTCGACCCACAGGCAATAACGGGCCGGTCGCCCCGACAAGGTCCGATGATCGAACGAGATTGTCAGCGAGCTGTTAGCTAACCCTGATCCAGATCCGGCAGGGGTATCGACAGCAGCAATCAAGCAGGCGGTATGAGCGGCTGCGCCCAACCCGATCACATCAGCATTGTCAGAGGACCACAACTCGGCCTCTTCAACACCGCGGTCATCGGAATTGTCACAGTCGCCAAGCGAACCAAAGCTGGCCAGGACCGAACGACTGTCTGCCCGCTCACTGGAGAAGACATGTTCACCCGCATCCAGCTGAACCACTGATCCAGCCGACATCGATACCGTGGCGCTGGCAATTGTATGGATGCTCCGCCGACTGGCCATCCCATAGGCAACACTGGCTGGACCTTGGCTGGCGTCGGCGTACAAGAACAGTTCTAGCCCCTCAAGATCAGCGGGCTGGGTCAATATCAGCTCACCGGCAATGTCACTGGCCCGGGCAGTATCGACGCATCGTTGCTCGGTAGCCAACCACAAACAAGCGGATGCGGTATCACCTTGACGAACCTCGAATGGAACCCGGATCTGAGCCGGGTCTGGCAGCACCGGAACGTCGCTGACCACACAGGCCGTGTGCTCCCGAGCATCCACAATCACGTTGATGTCTTCCACGGTCGAGCTAATACCAACTTCAGCTAGCGGGCGGGCGTCAATATTGTTGCAGTCGCCGACGGAACGCGGACTATCCAAAGGACCAAGAGTAATGGTCCTTCGCGCCTCAATTACTGAGCCGTTGTTAACCATGAATGGGCGATTGGGTGAAACGGTTTGCCCATCAACAGCCAGCATTTCGTAGCCCTCGGCACCCACAGCCAAGGTCGCGACCGATCCAAAGTCAAGAGCAGAACCGTTGACATATGCCTGAAGCGTTGGCTCCAGGCGCAGCTCCGCGCCCGCACGATTCCAGGTTTGGGTCAGCTCAACCGGGAAGTGGGATCGACTGAACATCTGTACCTGATACTCACCAGACTGAGCAGCCAACAACGACAGTTCATCCTCCATGTTCTCTGCTGTCCAGGTGATACCGGTTGCCGAAAAGTCGCCGTGTTGCACCACGGGAAGTCCTGAATCGGACACCGCCTGGGTCAGGTCCTGGTCAGTCGAAAGCACCGTCTG
>JAJRQY010000128.1 GCA_024280015.1 Actinomycetes bacterium | reverse complement strand
TCGCCTTTGTTGAAGCTCTCATCGCCGAAGGTGTCGGTTGCGGAATCTACTACCCGAAAGTCGTCTTTGACTACGACTGCTACCGCAACGACAACCGGGTTCAGGCGTCAGACGTTCCCAACGCCACCAGGATCGCGTCAGAGGTTGTTTCCCTCCCTGTCCACCCCTTCTTAACTGGTGAGGAACTGGACACCATTTGTTCAACAATCAAGAAGGTCCTGTCATGACTGGTCCAATCCGACTGGCAGTCCTCGGTGCCGGGATGATGGGTGCCAACCATGTTCGCCTAGCGAAGTCCCTGGAAGGAATCGAACTGATCGCAGTCATTGACCAGGACGTAAAACGGGCCGCTGCGTGTGCTGGCGATGGGGTACAAGCTCTGGCCGACATGGAGGCTGTGTTGGACCAGATCGATGCCGCCGTGGTTGCGGTTCCCACCGTCCTTCATTTCCCACTGGCCTCCCAACTCATTGCTGCGGGAAAGTCTGTCCTGGTTGAGAAGCCCATCGCCCTCAATATGGAAGAAGCCCAAGGACTGGTCGACGCCGCTGAAGAGGCAGCAGTTGTTCTGGCCGTCGGCCATATCGAGCGGTTCAATGCAGCTGTCGCTGAACTTCCTCGACTCATCCAAGACCCAATCCACATTCGGGCTGAGAGAATCTCGCCCTACAGTGCCCGTATCAGCGATGGCGTGGTTATGGACCTCATGATCCACGACCTCGACATAGTGCTCTCCTTGGTTGGCCCTGATGCTCATGTTGTGTCCAGCTCAGCAACGGCTGTGAAACATCGGAGTGAGAGCGAAGACCTCGCCACGGCGCTCGTCAACTTCTCCAATGGCGTCTCTGCCTCATTCACGACCAGCAGGCTTGGTCAGCAGAAGACTCGAACGATCGAGATTGTTGAGTCCGATGCGGTCATTACCGCTGACCTTCTACGACAAGACGTCACCATCCATCGGATGTCACGTCACGAATACTTGGCCGATGACGGAGTCCGCTATCGCCAGTCCGGCGTAGTCGAAATCCCATTCTTAGAAACTCGAGGCGAACCCCTCGCCCTCGAGCTACGTCACTTCTGTGACGCTGTGCGAGACGGCAGCCAACCACGGGTAAGTGGCCGAGACGGCATGCGTGCCCTGGAACTCGCACAACGAATCGTGAGTGACCTGGTCCTGTCGGCCAAGGATGGAGACAAGTAGTGAGCGCACCCAAGTCAGTTTGTGTTGTCGGTTTGGGAAAGATTGGCTTGCCGCTAAGTGTGCAGTTCGCCCGTTCCGGAATGCGGGTCTATGGCGCCGACATCTCCGCCAAGGTTGTCGACCTGGTCAACGCAGGCAAGGAGCCCTTCCCTGGCGAAGCCCACCTGGAGGAATACCTGGGTGAAGTCATCGCCAACGGTTCCTTCACCGCCACCACCGGTACAGCCGAAGCCGTCGCCAAGAGTGATGTTGTCATCATTGTTGTGCCCCTGATCGTCGACGGTGACGGTCAACCGGATTTCTCCATCATGGATTCGGCAACTGTTGCCGTCGCCGCGGGGATCACTCCCGGGACACTGGTTTCCTATGAGACCACCTTGCCGGTTGGCTCAACCCGAAATCGTTTCACCCCGATGCTCGAAGAGGGCAGCGGACTCTCTGCTGGCCAAGACCTCCTGGTCTGCCACAGTCCCGAGCGCGTCTACTCCGGCCGCATCTTCGCCGATCTGAGTGCCTACCCCAAACTCATTGGGGGAATCGACGACCAGTCGACGGAGCGGGCCCGGGAGTTCTACGAGGCAGCCCTCCAGTTCGACGATCGAGAAGATCTTGCCCAGCCAAATGGAGTGTGGGATCTCGGTTCAGTCGAAGCCGCCGAACTGGCGAAGCTGGCTGAGACCACGTATCGAGATATCAATATCGCTTTTGCCAACGAATTGGCCCAGTACAGCGACCAGATTGGGATCGATGTGCAAAAGGTCATCGATGCCTCCAACAGTCAGCCCTTCAGCCATATTCATCGACCTGGCATCGCCGTTGGAGGCCATTGCATCCCCGTCTACCCACGGTTCTATCTGAGTGGCCACCCCGAAGCCAAGATGCCAGCGGCGGCACGAGAAGTGAATCTCTCGATGCCCGGCTACGCAGTGTCGAAGCTTGAAGCAGCCATGGGCCCCCTGGAGGGAAAGACTGTGGCGGTTCTGGGTATCGCATATCGGGGAGGTGTCAAGGAGTCAGCATTCTCAGGCGTGTTTGATGTGGTGCGAGAACTTGAGTCGCGCGGCGCTTTAGTCCTGGTTCATGATCCTCTCTACACATCTGAGGAAATTGAGAGGTTCGGCTTCACGGAGTACACCATGGGTTTACCGATCGATGCTGCCATTATCCAAGCCAACCACGACGAGTATGAAGCACTAACCAGCTCCGATCTTCAATGTGCAGAATATGTACTTGATGGACGCGGACAGCTCAAGTCCGAGCATTCTGAGGGCTACACAATTCTTCGACTCGGCTCACTCAACAACTGAGCTGACTCCAACCTGAGAATTGCGACCGACCAACAAGTCAACAATTGACCTAGTGTCAGGGGATTCGACTGGCGACGAACATCGCACCACAGCATTCGGCAACTGGTAGCGAAACCAAGCGGCTCGACATCGAGGGGCTGCGGGCCGTCGCTGTTGGGCTTGTCGTTCTCTATCATGCTGGCGTTTCTGCGCTCGCTGGCGGATTTGTCGGTGTCGATGTTTTCTTTGTCGTTTCCGGTTTTTTGATCACTGGACTGATCGTCCGCGAGCTTGAGTCCAGTGGTTCTCTGAGTCTGAGCCGGTTCTATGCTCGACGAGCTCGGAGACTGTTACCGGCGGTACTCCTAACTACCATCGGCACATTGCTACTCACCTATTTCTTCCTGCCTCAAATCAGGTGGAATGGTGTTGGGCGCGATGCGACCTGGGGTTCGCTGTACGTTCTCAACTGGCGCTATTCGGCCTTGGCCGTTGACTACCTTGCCGCTGAAGAGTCCGCGTCTCCCTTTCAGCAC
>JAJRQY010000127.1 GCA_024280015.1 Actinomycetes bacterium | reverse complement strand
GGGAAATAACCAACCCAGCAGCATCATCGCCTGCCCGATTGATTCGGAACCCAGAAGAAAGCTTTTCCAAGCTCTTACCGAGGCGTCCGTTGGAGTTTTGCAGGTTCCGGTTGGCGTTAAACGCCATAACATTGTTGTTGATTCTCATTGCTCTCGATTTCCTTCCGTGAGAGAGCTATTTCCACGAAAGGCTTCTTGCCAGTCGCTGATCGGTGAGCCAGTCCATTAGCCCACCAAGTCATCTTTCGATGCGAGTCACAACAACACAGGCCAGCAGTAGACCAGCCGAACTCCGTTGCCATGCTTCGTGCTCCAACTAGATAGAGCAGCATGGTTAACGACGAACAGCCGGTCGGACTTGAGAGAATCTTGAACAAATCGAGTTTCACGGCTTGGCCGAGAGATTCTCCTCTCGGCCAAGCCGACAAAACTCAACCGCTTCCAAACGTTGTATTGGCCAGAAGCCCGTTCAACGTCTCGCGATTAGTCGCGGCGAAGGCTGTCTTAGCCCAGCAATCTGAGCACTCCCTGAGGAATCTGATTGGCTTGACCAAGCATTGCTGTGCCAGCCTGCTGAAGGATCTGGCTCTTGGTGAAGTTGACCATCTCTTCGGCCATGTCCGTGTCACGAATACGTGACTCAGAAGCAGCCAGGTTCTCACTCGTAACCTGCAAGTTACGGACCGTTGACTCAAGACGGTTCTGGGTCGCACCCAGATTGCCTCGAGCGGTAGAGATCCCGGCAATGGCCTGATCGATGTTCTCGATTGCCGTTCGGGCATTGGCATGCGTGTCAACTTGGATGACATCTGCTCCACCGACGCTGAAGTCCTCCCCACCAATATCGGCGTCCGACATTGCACCAACGGCCACAATGATGGCGTTGCCACTATCGCCTTCAGAACCAACCTGAAAATTCAGGTCGGTGTCGGTGAAAATTGCGGCACCACCAAAGGTGGTGTCAGAACCAATCCGATCGATCTCAGCCACAAGCTGGGTCATTTCGGCGCCAATAGCAGTACGAGCCGCGGTGTCATTGGTGTCATTGGCTGCTTGCACAGCCAGATCACGCATGCGGTTCAGCATGCTGTGAACCTCACCCAAGGCACCTTCAGCGGTTTGCACCAAGGAGATCCCGTCTTGGGAGTTACGTGTTGCTTGCTTCAGGCCAGAAACCTCAGCCCGCAACTTCTGGGAAATAACCAACCCAGCAGCATCATCGCCTGCCCGATTGATTCGGAACCCAGAAGAAAGCTTTTCCAAGCTCTTGCCCAGGCGGCCGTTGGAACCTGACAGGTTCCGTTGGGCGTTAAACGCCATCACATTATTGTTGATTCTCATTGCTCTCGATTTCCTTCCGTGAGAGAGCTACTCCACGAGAGACGGATGCCGCCCGCTGATTGTCAAACCAATCCATTGGTTTGACCTGGCCACCTTTCGGTGGCCGTGACACGACAGTGGAGACCACCGGCAATACCAGCCGGTCTCCACTGTCACGCCCGTTTCTTCACCCGAAGGCGAAGACTGTTCGGCGGATATGACTACTACCCCAAAGCTCGATTAACGAACCAGGAGATAGCCCATACCCAACGAGTCGCTACTAAATGAATGATTGCTAGCCGAGAAGCCGCAACACACCCTGTGGGATCTGGTTGGCTTGACCAAGCATTGCCGTACCAGCCTGCTGAAGGATCTGGCTCTTGGTGAAGTTGACCATTTCTTCTGCCATATCGGTGTCACGAATACGTGACTCCGAAGCGGCCAGGTTCTCACTCGTAACCTGCAAGTTACGAACCGTTGACTCAAGACGGTTCTGGGTAGCACCCAGGCTGCCTCGAGAGCTGGAGATCCCGGCAATCGCGGTATCAATCGTCTCGATTGCGGCTCGCGACGTCGTGTGATCGGTGACCACTAGCGCAGAGAGGTTCGCTCCGCCAACATTAGCTGTGGTCAAAACACCGACAGTCACGGCAATGGCGTTTCCGCCAGAGCCTTCTGAACCAACCTGGAAATTCAGTGGAGTTGCACTGAAGATGGTGCTGCCACCGAACGTGGTGTCGGTACCAATGCGGCCGATCTCGGCCACAAGCTGATCCATCTCGGCATCAATAGCGGTACGAGCAGCAGCATCGTTGGTGTCGTTAGCTGCTTGCACAGCCAGATCACGCATGCGGTTAAGCATGGTGTGAACCTCACCCAAGGCACCTTCAGCGGTTTGCACCAAAGAAATACCATCTTGGGAGTTCCGAGCGGCTTGCTTCAGGCCAGAAACCTCAGCCCGCAACTTCTGGGAAATAACCAGTCCGGCAGCATCATCGCCGGCCCGATTGATTCGAAACCCGGATGAAAGCTTTTCCAAGCTTTTTCCAAGTCGCATATTGGAACCTTGCAGGTTCCGTTGGGCGTTAAACGCCATAACATTATTGTTGATTCTCATTGCTCTCGATTTCCTTCCGTGAGAGAGCGGCTTCCACTAGCAACGGTTGTTGCCAATGGGGTGGCCTGAGCAATCCGTTGCCCAGACCAATCCGGCAGCGCAGACCTTGTGGCCGGCCCTACCGAACGAACTTGTTGATGGCCCTAGTCAGCCGAGAAGACTGTCTTGGCCAAGAAAACTGTGCCGACCGAGTAGGCCGTGCTATCCGGGAGAACTGTCTTAGCCCAGCAGCCTGAGCACTCCCTGTGGGATCTGGTTGGCTTGACCAAGCATTGCCGTACCAGCCTGCTGAAGAATCTGGTTCTTGGTGAAGGTGACCATTTCCTGAGCCATATCGGTGTCGCGAATACGTGACTCCGAAGCCTGAAGATTCTCACTGGTTACCTGAAGGTTACGGACCGTTGACTCAAGACGATTCTGGGTAGCACCCAGGCTTCCCCGAGAAGTTGAGATAGCGGCGATGACCTTGTCGATCTCTTCAATGCTGGTCCGAGCGTCGGCGTGGGTACTCACGTTTAATGCGGTGAGATCCACGGGCCCGCCGACGGCAACAATGGCCGAAGCATCAAGGGCACCAACGGTTACCGAAATGGCATTGCCACTATCGCCTTCGGAACCAACCTGGAAATTCAGTGGAGTTGCACTGAAGATGGTGCTGCCACCGAACGTGGTATCAGTGCCAATCCGGTCAATCTCCGAAGACAGCGCTGTCATCTCGGCGCCAATAGCGGTACGAGCAGCAGCATCGTTGGTGTCGTTAGCTGCTTGAACCGCCAGATCACGCATGCGGTTAAGCATGGTGTGAACCTCACCCAAGGCACCTTCAGCGGTTTGCACCAAAGAAATACCATCTTGGGAGTTCCGAGCGGCTTGCTTCAGGCCAGAGACCTCAGCCCGCAACTTCTGGGAAATAACCAACCCAGCAGCATCATCGCCTGCCCGATTGATTCGGAACCCCGATGAAAGCTTTTCCAAGCTCTTGCCCAGGCGCATATTGGAACCTTGCAGGTTCCGTTGGGCGTTAAACGCCATCACATTATTGTTGATTCTCATTGCTCTCGATGTCCTTCCGTGAGAGAGCGGTTTCCACCGATGACGGTTGTCATCAATGGTGGCCCGACCAATCCGTTGGTCTGCAGCCGTCTACCCGAAGGTAGGTATTTTCAGTGAATGCGCGGTCAACGCGAGGCTGACCGCGCTCGAGCAACCATGGAGTCATGCCGCCAAGCTTGCTACATCAGTTGGTCTGGCTCTCTTAGCCGAGAAGCTGCAACACGCCCTGAGGAATCTGGTTGGCTTGACCAAGCATTGCGGTACCAGCCTGCTGGAGGATCTGGTTCTTGGTGAAGTTGACCATTTCCTGGGCCATGTCGGTGTCACGAATGCGTGACTCAGAAGCCTGCAAGTTCTCGCTCGTAACCTGGAGGTTACGAACCGTTGACTCAAGACGATTCTGGGTAGCACCCAGGCCACCACGGGACTTAGAAACGCTGGCGATGGCGGTGTCAATGGCTTCGATCGAAAGTCGTGCATTGGCGTGGTTGTCTACGGTGAGCGCGTTGATTGGTGACGCATCGACACCAACGCTTGCTGTGGTCAAGATGCCAACGGTAACGGTGATCTGGTTACCAGCATTGCCTTCAGAACCGACCTGGAAGTTCAAGGCCGTTGCGTTGAAGATTGCGGCTCCACCAAAGGTGGTGTCAGAACCGATTCGACCAATTTCGGAGACAAGTGCGTCGATCTCGGACTTGATGGCGGTACGAGCAGCCACATCGTTTGTGTCGTTAGCGGCCTGCACGGCCAGATCACGCATGCGGTTCAGCATGGTGTGAACCTCGCCGAACGCGCCTTCAGCGGTTTGTACCAAGGAGATCCCATCTTGGGAGTTCCGAGCGGCTTGCTTCAGGCCAGAGACCTCAGCCCGCAACTTCTGGGAAATAACCAACCCAGCAGCATCATCGCCTGCCCGGTTGATTCGGTAACCAGAGGAGAGCTTTTCGAGGCTCTTTCCGAGTCGCATGTTGGAACCCTGCAGGTTCCGTTGGGCGTTAAACGCCATGACATTATTGTTGATTCTCATTGCTCTCGATGTCCTTCCGTGAGAGAGCGGTTTCCATCAGCAACTATTGTTACTAATGGTGGCCCGACCAATCCGTTGGTCCGCAACCGTCCACCTTGCGGTGGTCTTAGTGCCAGCATCGACGGCTGAGGACTCCGTATGAGCCTCGGCCGTTGAGAATCTTCAGTGAGCAGCACAAAACCCCGCCAAGCGGGACCCGAAGGCCCCGCTCAACAGGATCAAATTTCAGGCAAGAACAATCACCTAACCATCTTGATGGTCTTGGCTATTCTGTCCCTGCTGCCACTTGCTGCGCTTAGCCCAGCAGTCGCAGAACCGACTGTGGGATCGAGTTGGCTTGTCCAAGCATTGCGGTGCCAGCCTGCTGAAGGATCTGGCTCTTGGTGAAGTTGACCATCTCTTCTGCCATGTCGGTGTCACGAATACGTGACTCCGAAGCGGCCAGGTTCTCGCTGGTTACCTGCAAGTTACGGACCGTTGACTCAAGACGGTTCTGGGTCGCACCCAAGTCGCCTCGAGCAGTTGAGATCCCGGCAATCGCGGTATCGATCGTCTCGATTGCTGCCCGAGAGGTGGTGTGGTCGGTGACGGCCAGACCAGAAAGATCAGCCCCGCCAACATCGGTGCTGGAAAGAGCACCAACGGTGACCGAAATTGCATTGCCAGCGTTACCTTCAGAGCCGACCTGAAAGTTCAGAGCGTTGTCGGTGAAGATGGACGCACCACCAAAGGTGGTGTCGGCTCCAATCCGACCAATCTCGGAAACCAGAGCGTCCATTTCGGAATCAATGGCGGTGCGAGCGGCCGTGTCGTTGGTGTCGTTAGCTGCTTGCACAGCCAGATCACGCATGCGGTTAAGCATGGTGTGAACTTCACCCAAGGCGCCTTCAGCGGTTTGCACGAAGGAGATGCCGTCTTGGGAGTTGCGTGTTGCTTGCTTCAGGCCACTGACCTCAGCCCGCAACTTCTGGGAAATAACCAGTCCAGCAGCATCATCGCCGGCCCGATTGATTCGGAATCCGGATGAAAGCTTTTCCAAGCTTTTACCGAGGCGTCCGTTGGAGTTTTGCAGATTTCGGTTGGCGTTGAACGCCATTACATTGTTATTGATTCGCATTTGATCTCGAGGTTCCTTCCGTGAGAGATCGGTGAATAGTCAGCGCCTTTGTTTGTGGCGAAGGTGCCGACACCCCGGTCCAATCCATGGTTTTCCGGAGTGCGAATCTATTAACGGCTCAACATGCAGAAACCTTGAGCAATAATCTTGAAGAACGATGCTGTTGCTTGTCCATATAGTGAGACAGACAAGCATCAGCCTGCCGGAGCACCTACTGCATTACTAATCCGGTAAAGAGAACCCGAATGACTTTCTCATCGTCATAGGCCTCACGCATCAACATCGACAGTTCTTTCTTGATCTCGACCTTGCCCGCCGCTGAGCGGAGGTCTTCCACTGACTGGGCTGAGAGGAAGGTCACAGCAACGTCACGGGCGATGGCCGATTCCATCTCGAAGTCAGCGGCAAGAATTCCCTCTTCCAGCACGACGGCCAGACCAATGCGTAGGTAACCAACGTCGGGATCTTCGAGGTTGAGAACCATTTCTTCCATCTGGAAGATCTCTCCCTCGATGAGTTCAACCTCCATTGGTTCGGCCAGCATCTCGGTTTCTTCTGGGGCAGGCTTCAACACGAAGTTGTAGATAGCTCCAAGAGCAACTAGTCCAATGACGACGAACTTTAGCTTGCCACCCTTGCCACCTCCCTCTTCCTCTTCTTCGTCGACGTCTTCGTCCTTACCTTTTTTACTCGCCATCGTTTGTTTCCTCTATCTCGGCGTCAATTTGCTCATTGGCGCTATTGAAAATTCGTCCGAAACCATTCTCGATTGGATCGGGAATCGGATTGACTATTGGGGGTACCGGAGCAAACTCCGTGCCACTGTCTGGGTCAACACTGTCTGGGTCAACACTGTCTGGGTCAACACTGTCTGGGTCAACACTGTCTGGGTCAACACTGTCTGGGTCAACACTGTCTTGTCCCGAGTCCAGCGGGTTCTGCTTCGCTCCCCCAACAATGTCGGCTGGAATAGCGTTGATCAGATCGATGTCGCTGGACAGCAAGCCGTCCACGAGGATCACGAGCTCAACCCGGCGGTTCTCCTGGCGACCCTCGGCAGTGGAGTTGGAGGCCCGGGGTCGCGTATCAGAGAACCCAGTCGGGGTGAGTCGGACATCTTCGACTTTTCCTCGTTCGATCAACCAGAGAACAACGGTTGATGCTCGAGCCGTCGATAGGTGCCAGTTTGACTTGGCTGAATCACCTGTCGGCCGGTCGTCAGTGTGTCCCTCGATATCAATCTGATTGTCAAAGGTCTTCAATGCCTCAGCCGTCTCACCAAGAACAATGTCGGCATCGCCAGTCAACCGATCCGAGCCGCTCTCAAAAAGGAGGCGACCCTCAAAGCGGACGACGATGCCTCGCTCGGTGATCTCGACCCCAACCAGGTCGGCCAGACCAGCAATTTCGTATTTGGCTTCCAGCAGCTCCTTGACCTCTTCGGCATTGTCCGCGGTGACAGTGCCGTCACCCCTCAAGGCGTCTTCGACGGAGCGCATCAGGGCTTCCACCTGCGATGCGGGAACGGCACCCAAACCAATCTCGGGGGCGATGCCTTGACCATCACCCAGGATGCTTGATGTGTTGTCGGTGACCGGGTCAGCAACACCAAGGGCAGCAACAACGCCGACCTTGAAGTCGAGAAACTTCTCTTCGTCAACCAACGCGAAGGCAAACATCATGATGAAGAACGCCAGGAGCAAGGTCATGGCATCGGCGTAGCTGGCAAGCCACGAGTCATCAATTTCCGGATCTTCCTCGATCTCTTTCTTGGCCATGTCTCCTCCTTCCGGGCTTCGTTACCGCAGCATCACGTGAGCGTGATGGCTCAAGCGCTCTTCTCGCCGAGGATCTCTTCTCGACGACTTGGTGGGAGGAATGACACAAACTTGCCCGCCACATTTCGTGGATTGGAGCCAGCCTGGATAGCAAGAATGCCTTCGATCATCAGCTCGCGGCTGGCAACTTCCAGCTCGGAAAGCTTGCGGAGGCGGGAGGAGATTGGGGTGAAGAAGTAGTTGGCAATGAATGCGCCCCACAAGGTGGTCAGGAAGGCAACGGCCATGGATGGTCCAAGTGTCGACGGGTCGTCCAACTTGCCAAGCATGTCGACCAGACCAATAACGGTTCCAACCATGCCGAAGGCAGGTCCATACCCAGCACACGTTGCGTAAAAGGCTGCTCCGGACTTGTGTCGTCCCTGCATCTTGAACACGTCAAGTTCCAGCATCTCCCGGAGCTCATCAGGGTCCGTACCATCGACGGCTAGTTCAAGTCCATTGCGAAAGAACGGATCGTTGATCTCATCAAAGCGTTCCTCAAGGGCAAGCAAGCCTTCTTTTCGGGCTACGTCAGCGAAGTCGACCATCAGCTTGATGGTGATTGCTGGGTCCTCACCGGGGCCGCCCGTGAGAGCCTTGATCAACCCCTTGGGGAAGGCAATGAACTGGTCCATCGTGCCTGATGCCGCCGTCGCTCCGATTGCGCCACCAACAACCAAGATGATGGAGGAAGGTGAGGAGAAGAAGATGACAATCGGGTTCATACCCGACATGAAACTGGCGACAAAGGTTG
Source organism: Actinomycetes bacterium (assembly GCA_024280015.1). Classification (GTDB taxonomy): domain Bacteria; phylum Actinomycetota; class Acidimicrobiia; order Acidimicrobiales; family SZUA-35; genus JAJRQY01. The sequence goes on along the minus strand of JAJRQY010000127.1, from coordinate 10,346 downwards.
TTGCCAGTGCGATCGCCAGGCCAATGATAGTGATGGGATCCATTAGCGGACTCCGTTTTCATCAAGATGGCTTTCGCGGTGTTCTTGCTCAGAAAGCGGCTCATCAGACGAGGCAGATGAGCCTCCACCGACAAGATGCAGATCAGGTTGAGCCAGGCGGCTGATGTCAATCAGATTCGACTGGGCCGCGATCAGAGCTCGAAAGTCCACAATCTTGCTGACGATCTCATCAATGCCTTCAACAACGAGGACCTTCTTGCCATCAATGAGGGACACAACGGTGTCGGGGGTTTCTTCAATGCGCTCAATCAGGTCCGGATTGAGGGCAATCACCGTTCGATTTAGACGATTAAGCGTGATCATCGTGAGGTCCTCTCACGTTGGGGCAACACGGGTTGGGGCAACACGGGTTGGAACAACACGCGTTGGGCAACAGGCTGCGAGCTGGGCTTCATGAAACGCAGTCTCGGCAGGGTGCCCGACTGCTTGAGGAGTTAACGCAGGAAGTCCAGCAAGGAGATGCTGAGCCCACGAGATGTCGCGCTCAGCGTTGCCTTGTAGCTGGCTTCGGCCGAAGACAGCCGGATGACGGCCTCGGCCAAGTCGACGTCACGCAGTTTCGAGACGCGTTCACCAACGGAGATCACTTCGCCAGCTAGACGATCATCAATAGAATCCAACTGCTGGCTTACTGCCCCAACCCGTCCTTCGGCACTGGCAATACGGTTTGCAGCCACGTCAACACTCTCCATGCCACGGCGAATCTCGGCCGTATCTCCGGCTTCGACCGCGTCGGCCATTGCTCGAATGGTTTGGAACAGGTCGCCAGTCAGCGGGTCACCGACGCTGGAAACACCAAAGACATCTGGCCCATCACTATTGATTCCGACAACCTGTCCGGTGTCGATGGTTCGCCGGACAACACCGAAGTCACCCAGATATGTCCCGTCCGAGGCGTAGGCATCGCTGGAGTCTGTTGTTCCTCCAAACACTGGACGGCCAAGCACCTTGGTGTTTGACAGGGTGATCAGGCTGTCGGCGATTGCCCGAATATCGGTCGCGATTGTCTGTAGTTGTTCGGGGCCATTGGTTTCGTTGGCTCCCTGCACAGCCAGGGTGCGGGCACGGGTCATCTCCCGGCTGATTGACTGGAGAGCTTGGTCTGCGGTGTCTGACCAGAGTCGTCCGTTCTCGCTATTGCGCTTGAATTGCTGGACTCGTTCGAGCCGGCGCGAATGGCGTAGCAACTTGGATGCGTCGGTCGGTTGCTCCGATGCTCGTTGGAAACGTCGGCCGGTTGAGATTTGTTCTTCGGCCTTGGCGAGCTTGCGGCGACCGGCTTCAATTCGAGTGGTCCTCTGGTGGTTTAGTCGGGAATCAGTGATTCGGAAACTCATGTCGGACTACCTCCTACCGGCCGACCAGGCCAGTGGTCATCAGGGTTTGCAGCATCTGATCAGCAGCGGTGATCAGGCGGGCAGCTGCTTCGTAAGATCGTTGGGCGGTGATGAGATCGGTTAGCTCTTGGTCAAGGCTCACTCCGCCACTGGCTTCGGCCAGCCCGGTTGCGGAGTCAGCAGACTTCTCAGCCGCCTCTGACCGAGCGATAGCAGCAGAAACTCGAACGGACAGGGTGTCAATCAGATGACCAACGCGTGCCGATGGACCGTCGGGGTCCTCGGACAGGCCAGCCAGAGCACGGGCATTGCTTTCGTCCAAGACACCAGCCCCCGCTTGGGCCGCTGCCAGCCGCTCAGGGTGTCCATCAAGATCTGCGCTAATTCGGATGTCAATGGCACCAGTGGTGACCTCAAAAAGGTCATGGCCAGTAGATCCATCAAGTCCAGCACCGCTGGAATGAATTGCATTGACCGTATTGGCAGTGAACACGGCGAGCTCATCCAGAGCTTGACGTTCATGACGGATGAGATTGTTGGCCGCTCCGATGAGGCCACCGAGGGAACCTCCGCCCGGGGTGAGCTCTCGGCCATCACCACCAACCAAAACGGCGACGCTCAGGCCGGTGGCATCACCAAGAGGTGCGGGTTGAGCCTCGTAGGAGACTGGACGACTTCGGCCATCACCAACGATCAGAAATCCGTCAAGCGTGATGGTGACTTGACCGTCAGATTCGGGTACCGCACTCACGTCGACGAGCGATGACAGTTCGCTCACCATCAAGTCTCGCTGATCAATTAACCCGTTGGGGGCCGCACCAGAGGCCTGCCCTCCAATGATCTGTCGGTCAAGGGCGGCAATGCTGTTCGCCAGTTCATTGACTTGAGAAACCTGAACCTCAGCCGTAGCCATCTGGGTCAAGTGAAGCGTGTTGAGCGACTTGGCAGCAGACCGCAGCGATCGACCAACCGCCTCAGCACGTTCCAGCGTTACCCGGCGAACCCCAAGGTCTTCTGGAAGGCTGGCCAGGTCATCAAAGGCGTTCCAGAGGGAATCAAACTCCGCTCGGATGCCTCGGTCAGACAGACCACTAACAGCATCTTCAATCTGCAGCATGACGTCTTCTTCGACTGCCATCTGGTCAGCAACCGAGGTTGCTTGCCTGGCGTTGTCCTCCAACAGTGAGCTTCCAGCCCGGCTGATTGACCGCACATTCACTCCGCCGCCGGTATCACGCTTTCCCGCCCAGAAACCAATGGTTTTTGGAGCAGCCAGGCTCTCAAGCTCAACCGTTTGGCGGTGATAGCCGGGGGTATTGATGTTGGCGATATTTTCGGAGATGACATCAATGCGGCGTCGATGCGCGACCAGTGCGGTGTAGCCCGTGCTGAGTCCGGCGAAGTTCGACATGCCTAGACCTGACCATCAAATAGTAGGGCCGATCCGCTGGAGGTAGAAACCTTGCGGCCACTGCCGTCATAGCCGTTGTCACTCGTCTCGCCCGAGAGTAAGTCGGCCAGCTCACTCAGAGCAGCCTGACTTTGCTCAATGGTCCGGCGATTTCGGGCCGAAAGATCCTGGATGCGAGCAAGTGATGAGGCGAACCACTGCTTGTGGTCGCTAAATACTTCATCCCAGGGTGAATCAACAACCTTGATGAGCTCACTCAAGTCAACGGGAATGCCTCGATCACTCAGCAGAATTCCCCGCTGCAAGTCAATGTAGGCCAAAGCATCCGCTGTCTCATTCAGCAGGTCAGCCACATGGTGAAGATGCTCGTCCTTTCCCGCCGCAGCCAGTAAAAGCTGGGTCTCCAGCAAGAACTCCATCCGGTCCAATTGGCGGCGGTACTGCCACAAAACATCGGCAACACGACCGGCATCTTCACTTGACAAGAGATCTACCATGGTCCCAGGATCGACCGTGGCCAGGTCAGTATTAGACCTTTTGGACTATGTCCTGGTTTGCGAGTCTGATCAGCATCCTGCTAGATGACCGGAGTCTTCTCCAGGCGGCTCTTCCAGGTGCTGGCGTTAGTAAGGGACTCATTGAAGGTTCGCTGTCTGCGGGTCGGACGCTTCGCAGATCCGGGTTCCTTGCCGTTCTTGGCTACGGCCATTGATTCACTACCTGAGTCTGACTCCTGCTCTTCATACTGAAGAAGCATGCCCTCGCGCATCATCCTTGTTGCCTCTTCCTTGAGCTGAGACGCCCGAGACTGGGTGACTCCGAGGATCTCCCCCAGTTCGGTCATGGATTTCCCTTCAAAGAAGAATCCGATGACGACTAGCCGGTGACGCTCCGGAAGAAGCTTCACCGCGTCTCGCAGGTAGCCAAGCATTTCTTGGTTGTCCAACCGCTCATGAACCGGGGCCATGCTCGACACCACCGTGGCTGAGAGTGGCACCGATGTTTCAGCATCGGAAACCGGTCGATCCAGTGAGTCAATGTCGGCTTGGGCTAGGTCACGACGAGACTGGTCAATCTGGCCGGGCCTGACCTCAAGCAGTTTGCTGAGGGCCTCGCGGCTTGGCTCAGAGCCAGTTCGACTGGTGATTGAGTGCTCGGCTTCTCGAACACGGCGTTCTAACGCTCGAACCGAGCGAGGCGCCCAATCGTCACGCCGCAGCATGTCAATGATCTCCCCCTCAATCCGATGTCCGGCGAATGTTGAGAAGGCGCGTCCGGCTTCGGGGTCAAAGCGCCGAGTGGCGTCAATCAATCCCATCATTCCGGCTTGCACCAGATCGTCACGACTGTGGGTAGCCGGAAATCGGGCCACCAGTCGGTTCACGATGTGTTCGACCAGTGGAATGTTCTTCTCCACGGTCTCTCGATCGGCTGTACTGAGTTGCAGGTCCATCGACAACTGTCCTCCTTGGTGTCGCTACCCCCCAGTCGGCGCCTGCTTGGCGTACTTGAGACAAGATTGGTATTTCTTCTAGATTCTTCGTCCTCCATCGACATGCAGGGGTTAGCACCAGTAATGCAGTATGAATTTCCGCCGCCGTCCGGCCGCCGTTCCCCGGTCACTCACTGGTTTCAGGACCCAGATAGGCCGAGATACCCAGTTCCCTCTCATACCCGGGGGCGAGCATCCGATCCTGCCACCGTGCCAGATCACGCGTCCGATGACGTATCTCCAGAAACAGATGAAGCGCCAGTCGCAGCTGAATCCTCACACGCGCCACCAAACAGCACCCCGGCAGCGCCTCAGAATGCCTCGAGTGTCGAACCAGTCAATCTGTTCGAAGCACGCGGTCTCACCGCAGGGCGCGCTGGCTTGTTCCAACAGGCCGCAGACACTCTGGGGGTTCGTTGCGCAGACGAACTGGATAAGTGGATGTCTGACTTCACGGTGACAGCCGAGGCAGTCGAACAAATCTGTCTGCTTGACCTCGGCGATAAGTCATCTCGCCACATCATTGTCCTGGAATGCGATGACGGTGTTGCTCGCGGACTCATCGCAATTGACCTCGACCTCGCCCTCGGGCTGGCCACCCTCCTCCTGGGTGGCCGCCCGGGCGACTATGTGGATGCTCGCCCCCTCACGGCCTTGGAGGCCGGGGTGCTGGAGCAACTCATCTCCCCCTTCACCGAGCTAATCGCCGATGCCTACCGCCTCAATCCGGTCGCTATCGAAGGACATGTTTCGGACACCTTCCTCCTCCCGGACCTGGTCAAGGAACCAGCATTGGAGATTCCAATCAAGATTGAAGGGGCTGAACTTGAAGGGCGCTTCTCGTTCGGACTCTACATGTCGACCCTCCAACGCTTCTCCGAAAGCGTCGATCGACGCCTGGCTGGTACCACCGGCGGCAGGCGCTACCGACAGAACTCTGTCACCCAGCGTGCCGTACAGCCGATCCCACTGGACCTGGCCGTTGGTTTTGATCCGATGCCGGTTTCGGCTCGTGATCTCGCTGGACTTCAAGCAGGCGACGTCCTTCGCACCCATCACCCCGTTACTCGAGACCTCATTGCCAGAGTCGGTGAATCCACTCTCTTCATGGTGAAAGCGGGCCAGCTCGGCAAACGGCTCGTCGCCGAAGTTGTAGGGCCAGCCGTGAGCAATGGCCCTGGCGGTCAGGTATCGAACAGAACAACGACTCAGCTAACTGGACAAGGACGATCATGAGCACCACGACAACCCTGCCGGGGCTTACCGAGGCACTAGCAGACACGCTGGTGGCTCTAGACCTTCAGGCAAGCTCCGCCAACGTCCAGGATCTCGCACAAGACCTGGCTGGACCCCTTATTACCGCAGACCTCGGCCCGCAAGGCACGAAGGAGCCCGAGCTAGTCGTTGCTGTTCGCGATGACCTTGGTGATGATGGCGAACGCCTACTGGATGCCCTCGCCGGCGCTATCGCTGGTGACTTCAAAGCCAGTGCTGCTCCACCAGTCGGCACGGTCACCGATCTGCTTGACCGGTTTGGTGTTCCAACCTCAGCCATTCGAATCGAGAAGGAAGGCATGACGGTTGCGGTCATTGTTACTGGCGGTGACCGTCGCAATGAGCCGGCACCTTCCACCAGCCCAACGGGAAGCTCACGGTCCGGCGATACCAAACCAGCTGGTGCCTTGTCAAGCGGCGCGATGACAGCTGGGATCGAGATGCTCCGCAACGTCGAACTCAGCGTTTCGGTTGAACTTGGCCGGACGTCCATGGCGCTTGCTGATGTTGTCTCTCTTGACATCGGATCGGTGATCCAGCTGGATCGAGCAACTGGAGCACCAGTTGACGTTCGAGTCAATGGCACTCTTCTGGCCCGCGGCGAGGTTGTTGTTGTTGATGACCAATACGCGGTGCGAGTCACCGAGATCATCGACCCATCTCAGGAAGGCCAGTAGATGAGTGGCGTCTCAACCATCGAACTCCTGATTCGCATGACCGTCTCCCTTGCCGTCATTGGTGGCCTCTTGTTGGTCATACAGCGAGTTGGCCGAAAGCGCCTCGGCGGACTCGGACGCTCCGCTACTGCACCAATCGAGGTCACCTCTCGCAAGCAGCTTTCAAGGACCAGCTCCATTGCCTTGGTCAGAGTTGGTGAGCGAAACATACTCATCGGCGTCACTGACACCGGTGTCAGCCTTATTGCCGAAGGGGACGATCTGAGCAACCACCCGCTCGCCCCTTCAACCAGTTCATCCAGCGGTCCGAAGACCCGCCGTCGACGGCCTGACCCAAAGAACGACGAAAAGTTCGACCGAGAGTCCGAACTCTTGGCGGAGCTCGGCGTATTCGCCGAGCGGCCAGTCGCCGGCGCGAAATCCCAGTCAGCAACACGCACTTCTAACAAGACCGGCCTGGCACGGAAGCCAGGTCATGGAGCAAAAAGCTCAACACATTCAGGGACGAGAGCACTAGATGCGCTCCGAGAGATGACGGTCCGAAAGGCCTGACCTCGGAGGCGGAGGCCTCCCCAAATGAAATCAATCCCCCGCCATCAACGGCTGAGGGTTTTGTTCCCGACCAAATCTCCTATCTCCCCCAGGCTTCCTGCGGTATTCATGATGTTCAGCATTGTGATGCTCAGCATCCTTGGTGTTTTTGGAACGATGGAGGCAGGCGCTCAGGCACCCCCCGAATTCCCGATTCCACAAGCGCCAACCCCGGGTAGCCAGCAGCCGGACCTGGACGCGGCTGAGGATGGGGCGATACAGATCGATATTGGTTCCCCCGGCTCAGAACCTTCCCAATCCGTACTCCTGATCGTCGGATTGGCAATCCTCTCCCTCGCCCCGTCCCTCGTCATCATGATGTCGGGCTTCACCCGAATCGTCATTGTGCTTTCTCTCACTCGCAATGCCCTTGGCTTGCAGGGAGTGCCGCCCAACCAGGTCATTATTGGCCTTGCCATGTTTCTCAGCATGTTCGTGATGAGTCCCGCCCTGTCCCAGATGAACGATGAGGCATTGCAGCCCTACCTGGACGGAGCAATCACGCAGGAAGTCGCAATCGATTTGGCAACGGTCCCGGTCAAGGAGTTCATGCTGTTGCAGGTTCGCGACGACGAACTCGAACTGATGCTCTCCGCCAGCCAGATGGATAAGCCAGAAACCCCAGACGACATCTCCATGATGACCCTGATTCCGGCCTTCATGCTCTCCGAGCTGAAGACGGCCTTCATCATCGGCTTTGTCATCTTCATCCCCTTCCTCATAGTTGACATTGTCGTTGCCGCCAGCCTCATGTCCTTAGGCATGATGATGCTGCCCCCAATCTTCGTTTCGCTCCCGTTCAAACTGCTCCTCTTCGTCATGGTTGGAGGCTGGTCATTGATTGTTGAAACCCTCTTGACCAGCTTCGTGGTCGGATAAGGGGACAGAACCGTGGATGAAGCAGCAGTCATTGAAATCATCACCTCGGCCATGTGGACCGCGGCCAAGGTCGGGGCCCCCATCCTGCTCACCGCCATGAGTGTCGGTATCTTGGTCGGCTTGTTCCAGTCGATCACCCAGATCCAGGAACAAACCTTGGCCTTCGTACCAAAGTTCATTGCTGTTGGTCTGGTCATTGTGTTCTCCGGAAACTGGATGATGCAGGAACTCATTTCCTTCACCCGCGACATCATCCTGCGCATTCCGCAGTATCTCTAGGAAGCGGCGTCCTCATGAGACAGCGCCACCCTGGTTGGCCAGCCCTAAGGAGACAGTGCCGATGAATCTGGCAATCGCTCCAGGCGTATTGCTGAGTTTCGTCCTGGTGATGACGCGCCTCTTGACCGTCTTTACCGTTTCGCCGCCGTTCAACGGAACCTTGATCCCAAACCGGATTCGAGTTGCATTGGCCGTAGCTCTGGCCATATCGGTCGCCCCTCAACAACCAATCGTGCTCGAGACAGGCATCGGTGGCTGGTCAACCGGAGCCCTGATGGTTGCCATCATCTATCAAGTTGTTGTTGGCGCCCTGCTCGGCTTCATCGTGCAACTCCTGATGTCCAGCTTGCAGATTGCTGGAGCTATGGCCGACTTCAGCGGTGGTTTGTCCAGCGCTGCCATCTTTGATCCATTTACCCAATCCAGCGCGGCTCCAATGGGCAGGCTCTACCAGCTCATTGGTGTCACAACCTTGTTCATCATGAATGGTCATCTCATGATCATTCGCGGGGTGTTGCGTAGCTATGAAGCCGCACCCATTTCGGGGCTTCGGGTTGAGTCCATTGCCAAGGTCATGTCCGAAGGTGTCGGCCAACTCATGATTGCCGCGGTCGAGATCAGCTTTCCCATCCTGGTTGCTCTGGCCATGACCGAAGTCGTGCTTGCTCTCGCTACCCGGGCAGCACCAAAGATGAACATCATGGTGATCGGCTTTGCCGTGAAGGCCATGGTGTTGGTCAGCTTGTTCGGCATTGCCTTGCCACTGGTCATCAAGGCCGTAGCTACCTTCGTGACCCGAGCCCTGCAATGGGGCGTCACCCTGGTCGGAGGCTGACATGGCCCAGAGCAGTAGTGGGGAAAAGACCGAGAAACCGACAGCGAAGAAGCTGCTTGACGCACGAAAGCGCGGCCAGATTCCCCGCTCGGTCGACCTGGTTCAGTATGTCGTGCTCTTGATCATCACCTATGTGTTGCCCCTCACGATCAGCCGGGTGTACCAAGCGATTGCGACCGTGGTTCGATCCGCCAACGAGGCGGCAGCAACCGGTGATCTTGATGCAACGCTCTTGACCCTCAAGCCAGCCATTCCCATCACGGTCCTGGCGTTAGGGCCACTCTTTGCCACCGTTATCTTGGTGACCTGGTTTGGTCTTGCGGTACAAGGCGGCGTCGTGATCTCCGGCGAGTCGCTCAAGCCAAAGCTGGAACGAATCTCGATGAAGCAGGGCTTCAAACGCATGTTCTCCGCCCAGCCTCTGGTTGACACCTTCAAGTCGTTCATCCGATTGATCATTCTGGCTGTCCTGATGACCAGCCTGGTCACCGAGGTTCTTGAGCGTTACGCCAACGGAACAACCAACGACGTTGCTCAGACCCTGCCCCTTCTCGGAGAGGCAGTCCTGAGTCTTATTCGTATGGCCGCTGTTGCCGGGCTTGTCATTGGCTTTGGCGACTACGCCTTCCAGCGTCACAAGATTGGCAAGCAGCTGAAAATGTCCAAGCACGAAATCAAGATGGAACACAAGAGCAACGAAGGTGACCCGATGGTTCGGGCTCGACGTAAGGCCGCTCACCAGAAGCTCAGTCAGAACCAGATGCTGAACGAGGTTGCTGAAGCGGCCGTCGTGATGGTGAACCCAACCCACGTTGCTGTTGCCATCAAGTACTCCGGCGGAGGAGTTCCGTCACTGGTAGCCAAGGGTGGAGACGATATGGCCTTGCGTATCCGTGAGCGAGCAATCGAGGCCGGTGTTCCTGTTGTTGAGGTTCGCCCGCTGGCCCGTTTCTTGCATGACAATGTCGATGTTGGATCCGAGATTCCCGGCACCTTGTTTGAAGCAATTGCCATTGTGCTTGCCTTTGTCATGCGCAAACCTCGGTCCTACTTCACCGACACCATTCGCCAGGTTCGGGTCCCCGACGCCCGCCTGGTCCAGGCTCGAGCAGCCGCAACCTCCGAAGGTGCCGACGCCGGCTTCTCCCGCCGTCGACCGACCCCCGAAGGGCCGACTTCTTAGAACACTTCCGTCGGTTGGGTTGAGGCAAGTGCCAAAACCTCGTCCAACGGTGCACCAGGCTCGGTGCCCTTGAGCGCCCAAGTCATGCCAGCCTCGGCAAAGTCTTCGAACTCTTGGAAACTCGACGGAGCAGACGCAACGTCAAAGTCATCGAGCCCACCTCTCTCTGCACGGACAACATCAACAATCTCGCGCAGTCCCTTTGCGTCAACCTCAATTGGGTAGAGACCGTCGTAACGAGCAGCCCGTCGAACAGGTTTGCGCGCAGTCGCTCGCGCTGCCAGCCAGAGCGGAACTCGTGGACGCTGGACTGGTCGTGGCAAGACG
>JAJRQY010000126.1 GCA_024280015.1 Actinomycetes bacterium | reverse complement strand
TTCATCTCAGGACCTTGTGCGTGGATCAATCTGCCACCGAGTGGAAGCTGACAGTCATGTGCGCTCCATCAAACGAAACTGGCGACTCACCGGTACAGCTCCGCGAATCCAGTCTTTAGCCACCAGTCAAATCCCTAACCGCGTCAAGTTGATTGGAGTACTCCAGAATCAGCCCGTTCTCAATTTCGTCGCGTAACGGTTCAAAAACTTCTGCCACGTACAACTCATAGCAATCCAGGTCAGCCAGCGCTATCTCGATCTCCTCTTTCTGTACCGCCTTGAGATCCTCAGGGTCAAATCCAGGCAAGTTCGCAATGTTTGTGTCTGTTCCGTCAAATAGGGCCGACAATTCTGCATCCGATAAGTGATCCAATTCAGATTGCAATGAACTGGTCGCTTCATCGAACTGAACCGAAACATATTCGTAGGAGTCCTCTTGGTCGGCAAAGTCGTATCCCTCCCCCGACATGCACACGGACCATTTGTCAGCGGCAGCCACCATCGCGGGGTTGTCCTGGACCTGCTCCATAGCTTCGCCGTAGGCTACGTTGAACTCGTTCAACCCTTCGCCGAGGGCCTCTCCACCGTTTGAGAGAACGGCCTGACCGGCACAGCCCTGTTCCTCCAACGGGGGTAGTTCGGCTGGATCGACGATATCGCCCGATGCCATATCTGACCCAATCAATGTCGCGATGTACATTTCCTGTTCGACTTCGTCCATCGCTGACATGATTGCCAGGTTTGGGTCAGCGGCCTGCATCTGGGTCAGCGACTCGAATGCGGTGGATATCCCGTATCCATAGACCTCTGTCCAGGCTCGCTCAGAAAGCTCGGAGCGTTCTGTCATCATGTCAGGAACCTCCGCAACCGACGGTACGAATTCGAAACCTTCGGCTTTCATGCAGGAGGCAATCAGTTCCTGGGTCGAATACTGCCATTCGCGCATAGCGGCATCGGAGCCCCCGTCTTCTATGAAGTACGCACCGAGGGGTGACGACTCAGCATATGAGACCGAGTCGTCAGTCCCCTCGACATCTGTGGTTGAAGCTGTCTGACTGCAACCAGCGAGCGCCATCAGTACAAAAGCAAAGAGGGCGAAACTCGACCGGGCATACCTATGACGAAGCAGTTGTTCCTGTGGATCCGGTTGATGGCGTAGCTCCGAGAGCCTGTACCCGGCCAGCATCCCAACGATGAGAGCACCTGACCATTGCGGTTCGCCCATCGCAACGCCAAGCACTACTCCGAAAAGGACCCCACCGATCCCAACGTGCATTCGATAACGCTTGATTAGATTGAGCATGAAAGCTTCCTGCTCTGCTTATTCGATCGACTAGTAGGGGTAAGTGACGATACAGCTAGTGTTCTGTCAGATTGATTCGGTGGATAACTCGGTTTCGGTGATCTGGGTGCAGTAGCGGGCCAGCCGGTCAAGGATTTGGTCGGCGGTTTTGTGCCATATAAAGGGTTTCGGGTCATCGTTCCAGTGCTCGACCCATTCGTTAATGTCGGCGGCGAGTTGAGCTACAGAGTCGTGGGCCCCTCGTTGGAGTTTCTTGGTGGTCAACGCTGAGAACCAGCGTTCGACCAGGTTCATCCATGACCCATAGGTCGGGGTGAAATTGAGATGGAATCGGCGGTGCCGTAGAAGCCAGCGCTGCACTAGCGGTGCTTTGTGGGCCGACAGGTTGTCGAGGACGATATGAACGTCGAGACCTTCGGGGACGTTACGGTTGATCTTGTTCAAGAACGCAGTGAAGTCCTTCGACGTGTGGGTCTTGCGGAGATCGGTGATCACTTCACCCGTGGCAACGTTTAACGCAGCAAACAGATCGATGGTGCCGTTGCGCTGATAGTCATGGGTGGCCCGCTGGGGGGTGGTGGGTAGCATCGGCAATGTCGGCGCGGTCCTGTTCAACGCTTGGATCTGTGGCTTCTCATCGACACAGAACAACGCCGCCGATACCGGCGGCGACATGTACAGACCGACAATGTCGCGGATCTTGTCGACCAGCAACGGGTCGGGTGAAATCTTGAAGTCGTCCTGACGCCACGGCTTGAGACCGAACGCTTTCCAGATCTCGGCCACGGTTTGATGGGAGATCCCGTGCTTGGCAGCCAGACCCCGGGTCGACCAATGTGTCGCGTCGGGTGGGGTGGTCTCGAGTGTCTCAACGATGATGGCTCCGACCTGGTCATCAGAGATTGTGCGTTGCGCTCCCGGCCGGGGAGCATCCAACAGGCCGTCCAACCGATCCGCGGCGAAACCCTTGCGCCACTTTCCTGCTGTGGTCGGATGGCACCCGAGTCTGGCTGCGATCTCGTTGTTCGTCGCTCCGGTGGCGGCTTCCAACACGATCTTGGACCGCAACGCCAACGCTTGAGAGGTCGACTGACGACGAGCCCACGACGTCAACGTCCTACGTTCACTGCCCGTCAGATCAATCACCGCTGTCGGTCGTCCACGCTGAGCCATATCGTCTCCTATGTTGGTCGTTCAACACTGGAAACGCCTTACACCAACGAAAATTCCCGAAACCCAGAATTATTCGTATAAACAACCTGACAAGACACTAGCAGCTGAGCCGACCGCGCCGATCACCGTGGGTGAAGCCAGCGAGAGCCAGCATGCCTGCCAACAGTCTGTGACCGGGCAGCAAGGGGAGTCCAAATGTACGTCTCTTCTGCCCTCCTATCTGTTTTGCCATGAAAGGAACTAAAAGAGAAATGCAAGGATGCGCGCTGCCACCAGGGAAATAAAGATGACCAACGCGATCCAGCCAAAGGTTTTTGGTGGTCTCTTGAACAGCCACCTAATCCTAGGTGAAACTGCATTGATCTCTTCTTCAGTCATTGTCCTCAACAGGAATTCTGACTTCACCATGTGAGTGTCCTTTCCATAGAGTCTGTTAGGCCGAACCGAACCCGATTAGCGCCCCGCCGACACCCCCATAAACCGCAGCGTTCCCGCCTGCTGTAGCGCAGCCCAGCACTCCAGCGGCTACAGCACCAATTCCGCAGCCGACGACTGCTCCGCCTACAGCTCCGTAGCCACCCCAGGAACCGGCTCTCTTTAGCTTCTTCTTCAAACATTTCCAGCCCCTCCAACAGGGATCAGCCACCACCGGGTATACCGCCGAGTCGAGGTGGTCAATCGTTTGAACCAGGACATCACCCTCAATGGCATATGAAGTCGCCACTGAGTTGCCTTCAGCATCAAATGCCCACGGAGCAGCGATAATACCAATCTGT
>JAJRQY010000125.1 GCA_024280015.1 Actinomycetes bacterium | reverse complement strand
GGTCATTGGCCAACACAAAGCAGAGTTCAACCTCGAGTTTTGGATCACAGAAGTCCGCGGCAACGAGCGTCGAGCCTGGTTCAAACACCATGGCATCGGTAATGAACCCGGAGTCAGGAGTGGTGATCTTCATGGCTGCCTGCATCGCCCGAGAGGTCAAGCCGATCTTGTGCCCAACGAGGGTCTCTCCCCGTCCGAGCCGAAGCTGCAACCACGCAGCCTGTACTCGGTAGGCATCATCGAGCGTCATCTCCGGATACTCAAAGGTGGTCTGTCGCATCTGGGTGCTCGAGCGCTCAGCTTCATCCAGAAGCACTGCTTCTGCCTGTGCTTGTTCGTCGGTGATCACGCCACTCCTTCTTTCATCAGCGAGGATCTGGGGGCGAGAGATTCGGGCCATCGGGAAATTCGTCGGCGATGGTGTTGCGTAGGGTGCCAAGTTCGGGAACCGACACCTCGACGACGTCGCCAGGTTCAAGCCATACCGGAGGGTCAAACCGGGCACCAGCACCGGTTGGAGTGCCAGAAAAGATGACATCTCCTGGACGGAGTGTCGTGAAGGTTGACAGATAGTGAATCTGATACTCAATCGGATACTTCATGGTGGCGGGGGTGTCGTTCTGGCGCTCAACCCCATTGACATGAGTGGTGAGCCGCAGGGTCTCAAAGTCATCGATCTCGTCGATTGGGACGAGGTGGGGTCCAAACGAGCCCGTCGATTCCCAGTTCTTTCCCTGGGTTACGTTGAACTTGGCGTGACGAACCCAATCGCGGATCGTTCCTTCGTTGCCAAGCGACAGTCCGGCAATATGTTCGCGAGCCTTTTCCATCGGAATGCGCCTGCCCGCCTTGCCAATCACGACAACGATTTCGCCTTCATAGTCGAGTTGGGGGCTTTCGGGCGGACGAATGAGCGGTCGCTCATGCCCAGTGAAGGAGTCGGGGAACCGGACGAAGACACTGGGGTAAGACGCATCGGTCTTGTCGGCGTACTCGGCGCTGCGACCACCGTAGTTGACACCAATACAGAAGATCTTCTTGGGCCACGGGAGTAGTCGCTCGTAGGTAATGTCTGCCACAAGATGGTCGGCAGGTTCAGCCGCAAACGACATTGCCTGGCTGACATCTTCTTGGGCGATGAGGTCACCAAGATCGCGGATATTAGGCAGCCGGCGGCCCAGGTCGATGACACCAAGGCCATCAGCACTGAGCAGTCCGAAGCTGGGGCCTGAGCATGAGGAAGAAAAGGAAAGGAGTCTCATTACGTCCATTAGGTTAACATGTTAATCAATATCGGTGCCAGCCACCGCCCAAGTTCTGCAATGTGAACAGTATCGGTACCTGGCGACCTCCGATTACACCACCAGCCGCGTTCCCATCTGACACCCCCCTCGACGCCAACAGTCGATGAACTACCAACCAACCCAAGGAACAACCATGCAAACAAAGCTTCTCATCGGAGGTGAATGGCTGGAGGGCTCCGAGTCACTAGCGGTGCATGACCCTTCCAACGGCCACCGCATCGCCCAAGTATCTGCAGGAACAGCCGCCGAAGCATCCACCGCCTGCGACGCGGCCGCAATAGCCCAGAAGAGCTGGGCCGCGATGGCGCCGCGCTCACGGGCTGAAGTACTGCGATCATGTTGGAAGACGATGGTCCTGCACTCAGATGAGTTGGCAGAGTTGATCACCAAGGAACACGGCAAGCCCCTGGACGACGCCAAGGACGAGGTCGCCTACGCCGCAGAGTTCTTCCGTTGGAACTCCGAGGAGGCGGTACGCATCCACGGATCAATAGGTACCGCGCCCGGCGGAGGAAACAAGATCATCATTCGCCACCCACCCGTTGGTGTTGTCATCGTCATCACCCCCTGGAACTTCCCCGCCGCGATGATCACACGCAAGATCGCCCCGGCATTGGCCGCCGGTAACTCGGTCGTGGTCAAGCCCGCAGAAGACACGCCACTGACCGCTCTTCGAATGGCCGAACTATTCCACCATGCCGGAATACCGGCCGGTGTTATCAATGTCGTGCCGTCAACAGACCCAGCCGCCTGGTTCGATGCCGCAGTCCAGCATCCTGCGGTGCGGATGGTGACCTTCACAGGGTCAACCGAAACTGGCCGCATATTGCTTCGTCAAGCGTCGGACCGGATCCTGAAGGTCGGCATGGAGTTGGGTGGCAATGCCCCATTTATTGTGTTCAAGGACGCAGATATCGACTCTGCTGTCCAGGGGGCGATGATTGCCAAAATGCGCCACTCCGCGCAAGCATGCACTGCGGCCAACCGGTTCTTTGTCGAGGCTGAGGTTGCGGTGGAGTTCGCGGAGAAACTGGCGGCCGCCATGGGCGCGCTCACGGTTGGAAACGGATTCACTCAAGGCGTCAACTGCGGTCCCGTCATCAACGCCGCAGCCGTCCAAAAGATCGACGGACTCGTGAGAGCGGCCACCCACGCCGGTGCTTCCGCCGCACTGGGCGGCACACCAATTGACCGCCCCGGATCCTTCTACCATCCCACTGTGTTGACCGACGTAGCGATGGATTCTGACATCACCAGAGCCGAAATATTCGGCCCGGTCGCCCCCATCATCCCCTTTTCCGATGCCGAAACAATGATCGCATCGGCCAACGACACGGAGTTGGGGCTTGCTGCCTACGTCTACACCCAAGATCTTGGTCGAGGCCTGCGAGTGTGTGAACAACTCGAGTCAGGCATGGTCGGCCTCAACCGCGGCACTATGTCTGACCCCGCTGCCCCCTTCGGAGGCATGAAGCAGTCAGGTCTTGGGCGCGAGGGCGCCAATGAAGGGATCTATGAGTTCTGTGAGACCCAATACATCGCGGCGTCGTGGTAGTTGTTGCCATCAAAAAGGCTCAGAGCCTACGGTCATCGCCGCACAGCGACAGCAAGAATTGAGAGTGAGTTTCAATGTCTACAGTCATCTATGAGAATGAGGGCCACAAGTGCCTCAGTTTCGGAGATCTTGTTGAGGGCGAAGGGATCCAGAGCAACCAATTTCTCATCCTCGACGGCGACAGTTCGGCGATTATAGATCCCGGTGGCAATCTGACGTACTCTCGGCTCTACGTCCACGCTGGCAGACACACGACGGTGAAAGATCTCGACTTCGTGATTGCCTCACATCAAGATCCGGACATCGTCGCGTCGGTGAGTAAGTGGCTTGTTGGTACATCGTGTCGGGTCGTCATTCCTTCGATGTGGGCCAGATTCCTGCCACACTTCTTTGCCCCAGGGAGCTACTCGCCAGAACGCATCATGGTCGTTCCCGACTCCGGTGGCACTATTGCATTCGGTCGATCGTCACTCGTTGCCCTGCCGGCCCACTTCTTGCACTCCGTGGGAAACATGAACATCTACGACCCGGTCGCGAACGTTCTGTTCTCCGGTGATATTGGCTCCTCTGTTGATCCAGGCAATGTCTCGATGCCCGTGACGAATTTTGGTGCCCACGTGGGATCAATGATCGACTTTCATCGGCGGTACATGACATCGAACCGGGCGTGTCGTTTCTGGGCCCAGATGATCCGGCAACTTGAGCCTGAGTGGATTGTTCCACAGCACGGAGCACCGTTCAAAGGACCAGAGGTAATCGACGAGTTCTTGACCTGGTTTGAGCGGCTTGAGTGCGGTATCGACCTATTCACAGAGGACGATTTCCAAACGGGTTCCGCATTCGCTCAGCACATCACGACTTGAACTGGGGCGGAAAATCTGGTCGCCGGCAAGGCATGACCAAACCCGGCAAACCGGGATAGATGTCCTCTTGCACCCACAGTAGTTGTATGTCACTCTACGTGACTAGTTGTTTCTCAGAGGATGTTTACATGAGTCACCCAAAGAATCGACGAGGTCTGATCCTCGTCGTCGTTGCCGTCATCGCCGCGCTGCTTTCGTCAAGCCCTGCTGAAGCGGCGGCGCCGCTGCCAATGGCTTGGGGCGTCGACGGTCTTGATCCGGCCTCAGTCACCCCACAAGTTCGCAACCATGTTTGGGACATTGAGCAGATCGGCAACAAGATCTATGTTGGCGGCAAATTCCTGACCGTCGACAATGGTGCACAGACCGTATCCCAACGGTTCTTGGCGGCATTCGATGTAGACACCGGCGTCTGGGATAGCTCATTTCGGCCGAATCTTGAGGGGTCCGTCTACGCCCTGCAAGCATCACCAGACGGAACAAGACTTCTAGTCGGTGGAGAATTCACCAATGCTGATGGGCTCCCGAACACGAGTGGGCTTGTCGCACTCGATCCGGCGACGGGTCGCGTTGACACGAGCTGGAAGGGATTCGTCGAACGCCCGTGGACGCAACGTCCCGCCGTTGTCTATGACCTAGAACTTGGGGCCAATCACCTCTACGCTGTTGGAAAGTTCAGCCATGTGAGTCGCTCTGACAACTCCAGTCGAACTCGCACAGCATCGATCGGGAAGTTCGCGTTGGGCAGCGGCATTCCCGACTCCCAGTTTGTCGCCGATGTCACGGGTGGGGCTGTTTGGGGCGCTGGCCTGGACCCCGACGAAGGATTTCTCTATCTAACAGGATACTTCACCTCGGTGAACGGCTCCCCGGGCACAGCCAATCTCGCCGCTATCAATACCTCAAACGGGGCAGTCCGTACTGGGGTCCAACCGTTTGTCGCCAACCACGTTGTGAGCTACCAACACGACGTCATTGTCACCAGCAACAAGATCTTCGTTGCTGGCTCGAACCACTCGCTCCAGGTTCTTGAACGATCGACTCAGCGTCTACTACTCCAGCACACGACCGGGAGCAATATCAACGGCGGCGACTATCAAGCACTCGAGCGGTCAGGTGACGTCATCTACGCGTCATGCCACTGCCGAGTCGAGCACCGAACTATCGGCCAGGGCAACCTCGACGGCATCAGTCACGTAGCCGCTTACAACGCCAATACCGGGCAACGAATTGACAGCTTCGTGACCCAAACCAGCGGTGCCGCTGGAGTTTGGGCGCTGAAAGCAGACTCCAATGGTTGTCTTTGGATTGGAGGCGACATCACCGCATCCGGAGGAAGAAAGGTCGGACGATTCACCAGGCTGTGTGAACGAGAGTCCACAAACCTGGCTCGGGAAGGCGTCGTGAGTCAGAGCTCAAACTACTGGCCAACGGTGGGGGCATCGAAGGCAGTTGACGGCTCGATCGAAGGAACATTCACCAACCTCTCGGTGTCTTCGACCCTTCAACAGAACAACCCGTGGTGGCAAGCAGATCTCGGAAGCTCTCAGAACATCTCCGAGATTGCTATCTACAACCGATCCGATTGCTGCCCGGAACGACTGCGCAACGTATTTGTCTTTGTCTCCGATTCTCCATTTACTTCATCAGATCCAAACGTGGTGAAGAATCAACCCGGTGTATCGACCTACATGCTCCCCGGTGCCCGCGCGAGAGTGTCCTTCGTCAATCCGAACACCAGCGGTCGCTACGTAAGAATTGCCCAATCTGGGGTCTCTTTCTTGACAATGGCCGAGGTGGTTGTCCTCGGGGCAGACGGGCAGCAACCTCCCGTTCCTGACACCGAACGACCGACTGTTCCCACCCAGCACCAGGCCACTGTCAACCAGACCACGGTGCAGCTCAGTTGGAACGCTTCAACCGACAATGTCGGAGTGGTTGCCTACGAGATCTATCGCTCCACTAACGGCGGGGCGTTTAGCTTCCTGGCTGAAACTCAGTCGATCAACTACTCAGACACCGACCTGCAACCCAACACTGGATACCGCTACTACTTCCGGGCGCGAGATGCGGCCGGAAATAAGTCCTGGAGGACCGGTTACCGGAGCGTGACCATCGAAGATGGTGGCGGTGTCGGCCAGTTGCCGGCACCAGCCTTCGTGAATGTCACCCGGACCGAGCGACGCAAGGTGGTCATCAACTACGCCAAGGTCGCTGGTGCCGCAAACCACGAGATTCTTGTGAATGGCCAGTTACAGGCCACGGACAACGATTCCTGGTACGTAGTTCGCAATCTAGAGCCAGGCACCACGTATCAGATCGAGGTGCGAGCCATAGATGGCAATGGCAACCCTGGAGCATCACGTTTGGCAACAGTCACGACCTCGCCGTAGGCCTTAGATTCTGACCTCGGTCAATCTACCGAACGGGTGCGAAACCAGGCCCATGATCGACTCAGCAACCGGCTGATCCGGTCAACCGTTACCTACGGCCCAGCGCTGGAAGCCGAGGTCCATAAGCCAGAAACCAATGACCTGTTTGGTATACACGTGTACCAACGCGGTGCCCTGATGCTCCACGCTCTGCGGGTCGAGGTAGGCGATGATTTGTTCTTCGAGATTCTGCAGACCTGGGTACAACGCTTCTCGGGACAGTCAGTGACAACGGCAGACTTTGAGTCCCTGTCAGAAGAAGTCTCCGGCCAGGAGCTAACAACTCTGTTTGACCAATGGATCCGAACCACAGAGATGCCAGTCGAACTGGCTGGTGTCAAGCTTGGCGCTGAAGATCGAAGCGATTTCATCACCCTGGTCGCCGAACAAACCAATGCCTTTCGACTCACTCGGGCTCGTCCTCAAGAATGAATACCGGAGTGTACGTAGAGACAGGGAACACCCTCTGAATGGTACATTTCAACATTGCGGCGGTCATCGTCCAATGCCAGCACTGGTTCAAAGTTGCGTTCCTTCAGCTCTCGCGTTCGGTGCTTCTTGAAGTGGCGCGGCCGATCGATACTGGTCGTGCCCCGCAGGATCATCAAGTCCCACCGCACCGAGTGCAGCGTTAGCCATTCGCGAGTCTCCTCCAGGATGCTGATTGGGCGAGCACTCAGCATGACAACAGCGACATCGCTGGTCAGCAGTTGGACCAAGCGAGCGACCTCGACGATCAGTCCGTCTTCGCCAGCGCCCACCATGTAGTCCAGCCAGTTCTCACGGTCCTTCTCGATGCCGCGCATGCGTTCCTCGGCGTCAGCGATCGTGCCGTCCAGGTCGACGAGCACGACCGGCCCCGGCTGGATCGGGGCTCCATTCCAACACCAGTTCTCGGGGTAGGCCGCCCGCTCTCGTATCTCATCCATCAATGACGACTCCGGCAGCGTCGTTGTGTCGCCAAGCTCGCGACCAAGAGCCACATCGCGAAGAAGGCGTCGCATCAGCTTGCCGTCTCCGCTACGAGGCAGTTGTGGGGCGAATGCTATCGAGGCTGGCCTGGCACGGGCCCCGATCTCACGCTCGATCTGGTCGGCCAGTCGGCCACCGAGCTCATCAGACGCTTCAGTGTCATCTGCGACCACAACGAACGCCATGAGCGCCTGGTCAGCTTGCCCTTCTCGTGGCACCGAGACGACCACCGATTCTGAAACGGTAGGAAGCAGGTCAAGCGCATCCTCGATCTCCACCGGTGAGAGCGGACCGGCGGCCATTGGCACAAGATCCCCCATCCGGCCAAGCAAGGTGATCTCACCTTCAGGACTCGACCGTGCATAGTCTCCCGTGATGAAGTGATCGCAACTGCTGGTCCAGTAATCGGACCGGTAACGCTGGGGCTGGTCCCATACTCCGCGGAGCATTGCAGGCCACGGCCGGGGCGATGCCAGAGCACCGGCCACGCCGTGGACGGGATGACCAGCGATGTCAAGGACATCCAGTGCTACACCAGAGATCGGTTGCATGGTTACGCCTGACTCCTGGCCAGGAGCGCTGGCCGCCATGATCGCACCGCTTTCGCATTGCCACCACGTGTTCTTAACCGACAGGGAACCTCCACCCATGTTCCGTGCAAGCCATACTCGCTCATCCAGATGGAGTGTGTCGCCGAAGGTAACGATGTTCCTCAGAGCCGACAAATCCCAAGTGGAGGTGTCCCTCGTGCCCACCGACATCCACATGCGTACAACCGCCGGTGAGACATAGGCATGACTTACGGAGTGTTCGGCCAGCAGTCTGAGTATCGAGTCGTCGCCTGGCCCAGCGGCAGGTCCTTCGTAGAGCAAGGACGAGACCCCACAAAGGAGCGGTCCGTAGACACCGTAGGAGTGTCCGGCCGCCCATGCAGTATCGATACCACACCAGAACAGGTCGCACTCCGGATTCATGGCGAAGATCTCGCTCATCGTGGTGGCGACCTGGGTGATGTAGCCGCCGGTGGTATGCATGATTCCCTTCGGCCGATCGGTAACACCGGAGGTGTAGAGCAGGTACAGAACCTCCTCGGAGTCGATCTCATCAGCTGGACAAACAGGAGATGCGTCAGAAATGCAGTCGTGGTACCAGACATCTCGGTCCGCACACATGTCAACAGCGCTGCCGTCACGATCAACGACAATCACCGTCTGCACGGAGGTGCCGGCCTCCAGCGCCTCGTCACATCGCCGCTTGAACGCCACATGGCTTCCATCGAGCCAGCCGCCATTTGCAGTGATGAGCGCGGTGGCGGTGGCATCGTTAAGCCGGTCAGCCAGGGCGTCAGACGATAGACCGGCAAAGACAACACTGTGGACCGCACCAACGCGAGCGCAGGCCAACATTGCCGCGGTTCGTTCCGGAACACGCGGCAAAAAGATGGCAACACGATCACCACGTTCGATGCCACGAGCCCGTAGCGCGTTGGCCAGTCGGTTCACTTCCTCGGATAGTTGGCGATAGGTGATCTGCCTGCTCTCGCCGTTCGCCCCCACCCAATGTATTGCCAGTCGGTCACCGGCACCGGCAACAATGTGGCGATCGAGGCAGTTCTCGCTGACGTTTAGTTTGCCACCAACAAACCACTCGTTGTACGGGGGCTGCCAATCGAGAACCTGTAGAAATTCACGCCGCCAATCAATGCGATCCTTAGCCTGTCTGGCCCAATACTCGAGGTAGTTGTCGTCATCCGGACTTGGCTTCATACGGCTCGTCTAACAGCAACGGTCAAGCCAGCAAAACGGGAGACGGGTTTACTCATGATTCCCAATGCATTGATTTGACCCGCCCGATGAGCACGAACAAGGCATCGACAGTCTCCTCCAGTAAGCCGTTGTTCGGGCACATCAGCAGCGGCACCTGAAACTCCTCAAAGTCCTTCAGCATCTGTTCGTGCAGCGGAATCGGATCAGACAGGATGTGATTCTCACGAGGCTTCGCCCGCAGCCGTTCCAGAATGATCTCCTCGTCGGCCCGTACCCAGATTGGGACAAAGTCTTGGCCGAGCTTGGTCATCTCCTCATAGAGGTACTGGCGAAACCGTCGGAAATGAAGGGTGTCATCAAACACGATATTTGGAGAAGCCTTGAGCAGTGTTGTTACTTGCGCTACCGCTACTCGGTAAAGCTCGGCTCGTGTCGTGATGTCCGGAGGTACGCCCTCAACTAGCTTGCGTGCATTCGCTGGATCGCGGCCGTAAACCTCTTTCTTTATTTCGTCGAGATCAAAGTAGACATAGTCCAAACGCTCAGCAATGCGTTGAGCGACGCTGGACTTGCCAGCACCGATGAGGCCGCCAACAAGAACAATCATGGAAACGTCGCTAACTCAACCATGGTCATGACAGCGACCTTTCGGTCAACCTTCATCCCATTCCACAGCCAGTGAGGTTGGACCACGGAAGCTGATGTTCGGGGTCCGATTCAGATCCTGGGATGATGCCAGTCTCAGTGTTGGAAGTCGTTCAATAATGACTTCCATCGCCACCCGAGCCTCAAAGCGTGCGAACTTAGCTCCAAGACAGTGATGGATGCCCTTACCAAAGGAGATGTTGGCCCGAGCATTCGGTCGATGCAGGTCAAAGGTTGTCGGGTCTTCAAATACGTCAGGCTGGTGGTTTGCAGCTCCGAGGCTCAGCAGGATGCGAGTCCCCTTGGGGACGTCGACTCCACCAATAGTCGTGTCTTCATTAGCCACACGACGCCAGCCAATCTGGGGTGACTCAAATCGGATTACCTCGTCTATAGCAGCCGGGATCAGGGCAGGGTCAGCACACACTTCTTCCCAGGCCTCGCGCCTTGGAAGCAGGGTGAGCAAGATGTTGCAAAGAAGCAAGGTGACCGGTTCATGCCCGGCAAACGACAATCCATAAATGATCGACTCAACTTCCCGGTATGTCAGGTCATCGGGGTCCGCAAGATGATCTGCCAACAGCTCTGAAGCAAAATCGTCGCCCAAGTTAGCCTTCTTGTCGGCGGTGAACTCTCGGCAATAGCGCCAATAGGCGAGCATCTTGTTGGCAATATCCAGCTGTTCCTCCGCGCTCGGCTGCCCCCACGAAAAGGCGAGTCGGTCTCCGCACCAGGATCGGAGTTGATCGTCATCACTCTCGGGGAATCCAATGAACCGGAAGACGGTGTCGCCAGGCAGCGGGACGGCAAAGCTGGAGAAGAAGTCAGCAGCATCACCGTTGGCGAGCATCTGATCGATCAGTTCATGGCTCCGACGACGGATGTAGGGCTCCAGGGTCTGGAGGCGCCGGTTTGAGAAACCAGTCTTGGTGTACTTACGGATCCGACCGTGGTCGGGTTCCTGACGATTCGACATCACCGCGACAGGGTCGAAATCAGGAGCGGACAACGCTTCGACGGTTTGATGGCTCAGCGGGAATACCGGGTCTTGAACGTTCTCGGAGCTGAACATCTCCGGATTCAAGAAGACGCTACTGATGTCTTCCATGCGGGTGACGACCAGCATGCTCAGTTCCTCGCTGTAGAACACCGGTGTCGCATCTCGTCGAGAGGCGAGCTCGGCATAAGGATCTTTGACATAAGCATCACTGAAGGGTGTGAACGATTGGTCCATCGGGCAGCGCTGCGGAGGTGGTGGAGTCTCTCGTTCGAGTGCGTGATAGGAGCGGGTTGCCATCGGTTTAATCCTTCGTTGGTGCGCGAGCAGGTCGTGAGTTAGTGAACGGGAAACAGCAGGTTGCATTGCCCGGTACCGGAGGAGGGGAACCAATCAGTCACAACCTCTACACCTTGGCCGTAGCTGTCCCATCCAAGGGCACCGAGCAACATGGCGGTGTCGTGCATCCCGCCCTCTCCACTGCAGTGTTGGGCATAGTCGGGTAAGGCGGCAACAAACTCCGAAGTTCTGCCTTCGATGAGAAGATCGATCATGAGGTGATCGACCAGTTCGTTGAACGGTCGGGAGATTTCGAAGAGGCCATCAGCCACGCTGTCATTGCTCCAGATCCGATGCGACATTGATCCCGATGCCAGCAAGCACACATTGCGGTCACTGGCGTCAATGGCAGAACGGATTGCCTCACCCACGGTGCGAGACTCCTCCATCGTGGCGTCGTGGAGCCAACCAGCAATTGGAAGCACCGGTAGTTGTTGTGGCCAGTCATTTCCGTTCAGGTACTTCATCGGGACGAGTGTTCCGTATTCGAGCCCCAGTGACGGGACGTCGTCATGGGCCCGCGTGAGCACACCATGTTCGGTTGCTTCCGCTGCTATGGCGTGGCCAAGTTCGGTTGCACCCTGATGAGAGAATTCGATCTCGCGTATGAATTGAGGGAACTCGTTGGACGTGTAGCACCCGGCGTGGACCGGATTGGCGTTGATGTGATAGCCGCTGTTCACCAACCAGTGGGTGTCGAGCACCACGAAGGTGTCGGCTCCATCCTCGCGAGCCCTGCGCCCGATCTCACGCAAGCCGTCGATGGCCGGTTGACGACAACCTTGGTGCGGCCCGTCCATCTCTGAGATGAACATCGACGGCACATGTGTGATCTTTGCGGCGGTGACGAGTTGTCCCATGACCCCTCCGGTCAATTGACGTTCGAGAGATGCTCGATAATCGAGTTGCGAACTCACTATTTATCTATACACTGCCATAACATGACGACCGTGTCCAGCGTCACGAGCCAAACCCTCGATCGCGGCTTGGTCGCGCTCAAGCTGATAGCAACGTCAACTGAGTCACCAACCGTCGCCGAGATCGCCTCAGCGTTAGGCGTGCACCGCTCCATGGCCTATCGACTAGTGCGGACGCTTGAGGCTCACGGCTTGGTGCATCGGGATGGTCGCGGTCGCTGCATTCCCGGCCACCAACTGGCCGAGCTAGGTCGTGGAGTCGAGCGAACGATTCGCGATATCGCGCGGCCCGAACTTGAACGCCTAGCAGAATGCCTACGAATGACGGCCTTCCTCACCGTTCCTAGTAATGGGGACGCCTTGACGCTTGATAGTGCTGAGCCCCTTCACACCGACTCTGTCGTGTCCTACCGGCCGGGCGCCCGCCATAAACTGGACCGTGGCGCACCCGGCCTGTCGATCCTGGCCGGTGGGGCGCCCAGGCCAAACGAACGAAGCGAGGTCACCGCCGCCCGGCAACATGGGTGGGCCGAATCGACCGGTGAAGTGATTGCTGGCCTTGGTTCGATCGCTACGGGTGTGGTCGGCGAAGATGGCTCGACAATCGCCGCAGTCGCGGTGCTCTTTGCTGATGAGCCACAGGAGGAACGAGGGACAATAGTCGAGCAACTACAGCTCAGCTCAGCCACGATCAGCGCTCAGATCATTGGACCCCAATCCTGAGCGCCCTCAGCTGGGGCGCACTGCCTCTGCCGGATCAAGCCGGGCAGCACGGACTGACGGATACAAACCGGCTATCGCGCCAAGCACCAAGGCAATGGCAACACCAGCAGCCAAGCCCGCCAACGGGACAGCAACGATCCAGCCTTGGCGATGAGCGTAAAAGTAGGTCACGGCTGTTCCCAGGGCGACGCCTATGACTCCTCCCAGCAGCGACAAGCTGGCCGATTCGACAACGAACTGACCAGCGATATGACGCCTTGTAGCTCCAAGCGCTCGCCTCAACCCGATCTCACCACGCCGTTCGAGTACCGAAATCACCATCACGTTGGCAATCCCTACCCCACCAACGATGAGCGATACACCGCCAAGACCCAACAAGAGGTTCTGAAGATTCTTGTCCACCTCGGCTCGTGCTTCAAGCGCATCGGAGGGACGTGATACTTTCACCTCATTTGGATCAGCAGGATTCACGGTCTGCGGGAGCACGCTTCGAACTGTCTCAACATGGTCGGGGTTGGCCCGAAGGTAAATGCCGGTCGGAACTACTTTGGCCCCGAGATACTTCCCGGCCGCGTCGTTGCCTATAAACACGGCTCGGTCGAGGTCAGGATTCAGTTCCGACTGATCCAGAATCCCAATCACAGCAAAGGTAACGCCGGCAATCTTCACCGTTGGCGTCGAATCCAGTGAGTTGAAACCCAATCGCTCAGCGGCCACTGATCCCAATACAACAACCGGGAGACTAGACGTTTCCTGATCGAGAAACCGGCCGTGGCTCAGGGAGCCCTCGATCGTGTCGATCAACTGCGGTTCGGTAGCGAGGACGGCGATCCCATTGTCATCCTTCAGAAATTCGTTGCGTTGCACCGATGTCCCCAGTTTGGAAACTGAGGCAGCCGACTCGACCGGCCCAATTCGGCGAACCATTGCGGGCGACGCTTTAGGCAGCGCGGCGCTATCCCCAAAGATGTCCGACCCTGGTTCGACCTTGAGCAAATTGGTTCCGAGTCGATCGATTTGGGCGATTAGGTCAGCCTTGCTCGAAGCCGAGATCCCCAGGACGGCAACCATCGAAGCGATACCAATGGCGATACCAATAGCGGTGAGGAAGGTACGACCTTTACGACTGCGGAGGCCATGGGTTCCATTGCGAATCGCATCGCTCGGGCGAATTTTCGACCTCCATCGAAGGGGGGCGTTCTTGACCACCGGGCTGTCCTTGTCTGCGCTCATGCTTGCTTGCCGCCTTCCCGATTTGTTCTCTTCGTCATGTCGTTTGAGCTGCCAACACCGACCAACGGCCTGGCAGCAACAGTCTCGATGGAAACGTCTGCGGTGTCGGCCACAATCGCACCGTCTCGCATCGCTACCTGCCGCGGAAGTCCGTCAGCCAGATCACGGTCGTGGGTGATGACGATGATGGTGGAACCCTCGTCATTCAACCGCTGCATCAAGCTGATGATCTCTGTCGAAGTGTGGCTATCGAGGTTGCCGGTTGGTTCATCCGCCAGCACGATCGCTGGGTCGCCGACGATTGCTCGAGCTATCGCGACACGCTGTCGTTCTCCACCAGACATCTTTGGTGGTTTCTGATCAAGTCTGTGACCAAGGCCAACTCGAGACAGGGCCTCAGCAGCCATCTGAAGCCGTAGCTGTCGTCGAACACCCTTGTAAACAAGTCCAGTTGCAACATTGTCGAGCGCCGAGCTGCCCTCCATCAGATGAAACTGTTGGAATACAAACCCGATGCGGGCCGAACGAAGGCCCGCTAGTCCCGTGTCAGTCAATGTCGACAATCGGTTGCCCTCGATCAGTACCTGCCCAGAACTCGGCCGGTCCAGTGTCCCGATGACATTCATCAACGTTGACTTTCCCGACCCGGAGGGACCAACGATCGCAATCAGCTCGCCTGCATCAACAGCCAAGGACACATCGTCCAGCGCGCGAATTGGCGGTGTGCCGGGGTACTCCTTGCTTACAGCTACCAGTTCGAGGACCGGGCTCATACCGGCACCACAACCATGTCGCCGGGCTTAACTTCGCCACGCACTTCGGCCCGACCATCAAGCACCTCACCGACCTCAACCGGCACAAGCGATGTTGTTCCACTGTTGGATACTTCAACGGCGAAGCCTCCTTCTGCAAGCGCTATCAGGGCGCCGACCGGAGCATGAATGACATCCTTGGCCACAACGATGGTGGCGATCACCTTGGTCGAGGTGACGTTACCTGGGAAGGTTCCATCAGCAGTCACGGTGGTTCGCCAAACCGTCGATCCGTCCTCCTTAACCACCTGCTTTTGTTTGGTAACCAGCCCAACGAGCCGAGCGCCATCAGGCAATTCGATAACAACGTTAGAGTCAACGGGCAGAGCACTACGGTCCCGATTATTGGTATCGATCGTGGCAACGGCCTCCGCCGCACTGATCTGCAGCTTAGAAAATGTTGCGCCAACCCTGGACTCTGACGCAATCCGCACCGGCCCCGGAGAGAAGACCAACTGTGAGGAGTCGATCCTCCCGGATGGCCCGAATCCCACCGACTTTTGCCAAGCCTTCACCGCCTTCTCAGTGGTCGTGCCATACACACCATCAATCTCAAGCTGCTTATCCGCGGCACGCGTGGTGTTCAGAAAGGCCTGCAGTTGTCGTACGTCATCGCCTTCCATGTGCTGGACCTTCACACCGAACTCATCTTTTGTCTTGGTGTTCGTCCTAAACAGATCGCGGTAGAGCGGGGTTGCCCCTTCTGCCAAGAAGACCGGTTTGTTGTTCACACTGATCAGCGATTCGCCAAACCCGACGACACTTCCAACACTGTGCTGGGATGTGATCGTGCCCGTGAGTGCGACCGGAGCGTCGAATGCATCACCGAAAGTTACCTTTGAGGTGAAGTCACGCTCTTCGCTGAGGTCTCCCTTACGTACTTCCGCGGTGCTGAGTTGTTGGGCCGCGATGGCCTCACTGGAGTCTTTGGACTCTGATTGGGTGCGGTTACTGTCGCTCTGGCTGTTGGCAGCGACAAGAACGCCAGCACCGAAGAGTGCCGCAGCAACGATCGCGATGATTGCGCTCCTCCGCTTCATGAATCTTCGCCTTTGATCTCAGCGTCAAGCTCATCGTAGGCACTGTTGCACTTTCCAGCCGCTGCTTCGAACTCTTCGAAATTGAAGTCGGAATCATTGAATGAAGGGTCATCAGACTGTGGGTCCGCACCACCAGCGGACTCACCGATGGAGATCAGGCCTCCACCATCGACCTCGGGAACCTCAACTCCTTCTTCCTTCATGCAAGCACGAAACTCTCGGTCGGCCTCTTCGTAGGCAACCTCTTGCTCCGGGCTTAGCTCAAAGCCGTTGTCAATACCCTCGAGGTGTTTGGAACAGGTCTTATTCGCCTCATTGAATGCCTCTGGGTCAGCGTTGTCGGCGTTGCTTCCACCGGCTTGCGGATCGGTCGAGTCAGATGCGTCGCCTCCGTCAACCGTGATCTCGTTGTCATTGCCTCCATCACCGAATACTTGCATCTCGATCCCGGCGTCAGCCATACACTTTTCAAACAGTGCGAATGCATCATCAGGGTTCGTCGGTGCTTCTACGTCGCTGGCACCGGCGGTCGTCGACGTCACCGAGTTATTCGAGAGGGAAGCGACTTCGCCGCTAGTTGCGGCGTCTTCTTGCGCGGCATCCGAAGCGCCACAGGCTGAAAGGAAGAGCATCAGGCCTCCGACAAGGGCGGCCGAACGCTTACGGTTATTGGGGGTTAAGAACATGCTCTGCTCCGTGTCTTTCAAGTTGGTATCTTTGAGTTTCCTCAAGCATCACAACTGAATATGAGAGAGCACTAAGAACAGATAAGTCGGTTCTTAGATACCGAATCCGCTCCCGTCGAACGAGGCAGAAGGGCCGCGGAGGCCAAACGTGGAACTGAGCTGGCCGCTGAGGGCTAGCGGCGGATCCCGATGGTGTGAACGGCCAGGTAAGAGCCACCCGTCTCAGTGACAGACATTCTCAGGTCTGGATTTGCCGCACTGAAATCGTCACTCTCATTTGGAGTGTCCTTGGGGCCCCGGTCGCGGTAGGCGTCAGTTGTATAGGCGATCATGGTGACCTCGTCAGGAAAGTACAGCTGAGTAGTGACCCGGGTGTTGTTGTCGAAATGCACCTTGATGTGGACATGGGTTGTTCGCCCCCGATACCAGCCGGGGTAGATCGTGCTGAACATTATGATGCCGCTGGTGTCAGTCCTCTGAGTTCCGCGAAGGAATGATTGGCCGGTGTTGTCAATATTTGCGTCATCTCCTTGTCCAGGAAATGCGGAGTAGAGCCCGTTAGCATCGGCATGCCAAACGTCGATTGTTGCGTCAGCAATTGGAGCGCAGGTATCAGCATCGACAATACTCAGTTGCAAATCGAGGGGAACTCCAGGCTTGTTCTCGCTGATATCACAGCGCATCAGGTCAACATCGGTGTAGAACGGCCCCTCAATTTCTTCGGGAGTAAGCACACAATCGGGAATCGTGAGTCCATCGCCCACCGTTGTAGTCGATCGGACCGATGTACTTGGTGAGCCCGTCAACCCGACTTCGTTGTCATTTCCACAAGCACCGAGGGCGACGCCGATCGGTCCGACCGCAGCAAGGTACAGCACTCGCCGGCGCGAGATAGTGGAGTCTCTGGGGACCTGCTTCATGATCAGTTCCGTACCGTTTTCGAGGTCATGGGATCTCCAGCGCGGAGTTGGCGATCGTACACCCGACGACGATATAGCGGTATGGCTCGAAGAACCCGACCGTTCCGTCGGTCCGGCACCTCAAAGTTCAATCATCACGACAACCGTCGGGCCACGCTCAATCAGTTGAGCACGAAGCCTATGCCGTCGCGCATCTAGGGCCACGGGTACCAAGGGCTTATA
Source organism: Actinomycetes bacterium (assembly GCA_024280015.1). GTDB lineage: Bacteria > Actinomycetota > Acidimicrobiia > Acidimicrobiales > SZUA-35 > JAJRQY01. The sequence continues at coordinate 56,967 of JAJRQY010000125.1, read as the reverse complement.
TCGTTGTCAATTCGGCTGGTCCCGATATGACAGCAGGAGCAGCGAGAACCTAAGTTCTGGGGTGTACGAACCGGGATTGGCCGGTGAGGCGGGAGGCACTGCAATGATGAAGGAATCGCTCGAACCCAAGTGGATCGATTGTTTCGAAAGATCGTTTCGCCTATCCGAGGTCACCAGCGGCGACCTGATCGGTGTGCTCGCCGAGACAACAAGCCGTGACATCCTCGTAGCGCTATGTGAGCACGCACTCCACCGAATCGGGGCCAGGCCAGTGCGGATAGTCGTGCCGACGCCCCCGCTCCGACACAACGTGCCCGTCCGGTCGACTGGCACCACCTACGCCTATGACGACTACCCCGAAATCATGCGCGCTCTCGGGCAATGCTCACTCGTTGTCGACTGCACTGTCGAAGGCCTCCTGCACAGCCGAGCCCGACAAGAACTGCTCGGCGCTGGCGGCAGAGTGTTGATGATCTCCAACGAGCACCCAGAAGTACTCGAACGATGCATGCCCGATCCAGCCATTCACCAAGCCTCGCTGGCCGCCCTGGCAACCCTTGATGCCGGTTCAACCATGCGTGTTCATTCCGTTGCAGGTACCGACCTCGTGGTTGATCTCACGGGAGCCCCCAGCCGCGGTGGGGGCGGGATTCTTGGTCCAGATGACAAGATCGCCTACTGGCCAGCTGGGCTGTGTCTTTGCTTTCCGCTCGCCGACACCGTCAACGGAACTGTGGTGCTCGATGTCGGCGACGTCAACCTCACCTTCAAGCGCTACTTCGATACACCAGTAACTCTGACGATTGAACACGACCGAGTGGTCAATATCGCCGGGGATGGCCTGGATGCTGAACTGATGCGCTCTTACTACCAGGCTTGGGATGACCCCAATGCCTACGCCATCTCCCATGTGGGTTGGGGCATCAATCCAGGGGCGCGATGGGAAGCTCTCACGATGTATGACCGCAACGACATCAACGGCACCGAGCTGCGAGCAATCGCCGGAAGCTTCCTTATTTCCACCGGGGCCAACGAGTTCGCCGAGCGGTTCACCGACTGCCACTTCGATCTACCGATGCGAAACTGCGACGTTTTCGTTGACGACAAACAGGTGGTGGCCCAAGGCGAGCTGTGCAACTGACATGGTGAGCCCAGAGTCAGAACTACTAATCAGGACATTCCAGATCGAGGGGTCGCCAGAACTCACCTGTGACACTATTGGCGGTGGACCACCGGTGATATTCCTGCACGGAATCGGGGGAAGCCGCACCAGCTGGACTCGACAGCTCACCGCCCTGGCCGAAGACTTCACGGCCATTGCCTGGGACGCCCGGGGCTACGGCGCTTCGGGGGACGTCCCCGGCGAACGTCGCTTCACTCACTTCGCCGATGACCTCCGCCGCTTGCTGGACCAGTTGAACGTCGAGCGCGCACACCTGGTCGGTCTTTCTATGGGTGCACGAATACTTCTAACGTTTTTCCCGCTCCACAAAGACCGAGTCGCCACCCTCACGTTGTGTGATTGTTTCTATGAGTTTCAAGCAATGAATGCCGAGACACAACGGGAGTTTCTGGACCTGCGGGAGAAGCCGTTGCTGGAGGGAAAGACGTTCGTCGATCTTGCTCCCGCCCTGGTCAAGTCGTTGGTGGCGCCAGAATGCTCACCAGAGGTCGCGGCCGAACTGTTCGAGAGCATCGTCGCCCTCCGACCAGAGAGCTACCTGAAAACACTGAGGGCGACTACCGCTTTTGATGCATCCGCCAACTTGGCCGAGATCGACGTTCCCGTACAGCTGATCTTTGGAGAGCACGACCGACTCACACCCCCCTCCATCGGGGAGAGCATGCTGGCACTGATCTCTGAGTCACGCCTGTCCGTTGTCCCCAAGGCTGGGCACCTCAGCAATATGGAACAGCCCACCCGGTTCAACATCATCCTCCGCTCATTCCTCGACGCCTACGCCAACCTCTCCAGCTACCGCTAGGACCACATGCTCTTCACCATTTTTATGCACGATCGACCAGACAGCAACAGCATCCGGGTAGCAACGGCCGCTGCACACCAATCCTGGATCAAAGACAACGCTCACCTCATGTATGTAGGCGGGCCATTCTTGGCCGACGACGACAGCATCATCGGGTCCATAATCATCGGGGAATTCACCGATCGAACAACCGCAACCGAGTTCATCAACGGCGAACCGTACAACCGAGCTGGCCTGTTCGAATCGGTCACGATACATCGTCTCGACGCCCGGATCGAGCGCGGTAAACCAGCATCACCATTTATCCCTAACCAGGTGAAATAATGATCAATATCGAGGGACCCCTACGGACTCACTATCCCGTTGTTATCGCTGGAGGCGGGTCCGTTGGGCTCTCACTCGCCGCCGAGCTTGGGTGGCGCGGTATCGAATGCCTGGTCGTCGAGGAACGCACCGGACTTAATCAGCATCCACGTGCCAATGCCGTTGCCAGCCGAACTATGGAGTACTACCGGCGTTGGGGAATCGACAGTGCCATCACGAAGGCCGGCATCCCGCCAGACGCTCCCGCGGACTATCTGTGGGTCTCGACTCTTCATGGTCGCGAACTGCACCGCATCTCTCTACCTCCTTTTGATGAGCTCGTTGCCAGCCGGATAGCCGGAGACTATGCAGAAGACGAGCATGCCTGGTCGCCCTACCTCAAGACCATTACCGGCCAGAACGAGGTCGAGGCCGTAGTCCTGAACTATGTGGGCGGACTCGCCCCGGTCGACTATCGCTTCGGGTGGCGTCTACTGGATTTCAGCGATGGCGAGAGTGCGGATGGCGAGAGTGCGGATGGCGAGAGTGCGGATGATGGCACCGGTGGCGCTAACGAGACGGTCACGTGTCGGATTGAGCACCTCGGGTCAGGCCGAGTTGAGACGGTCAGTGCCAGCTACCTGGTGGGTTGCGATGGCGGTCGGTCAACGGTTCGAAGACAACTCGGCATCGATCTCGACGGACGGGCCGCACTGGCATCATTCGTATCGCTGTACTTCCGGGCGCCCGACTTGATCAACAAGCATTCCTTCGGCCACGGCAACATCTTCTTTCCACTTCACCGGGACAACAGGGGTTTCATCTTGACCTGGGATGACGACGCCACCTACACCTACCACCTCATCCTGGAAGAAGGTCAGGATTGGGAGTCCATCGATCCGGCCAAGGCCGTCGCCGACGTGCTCGGTGAACCGGTGGATATCGAAGTCCACTCAGTTCAGCCGTGGACGGCCCACGCTCTCGTGGCCGAGAAGTATCGCGTCGGCCGCGTCTTCCTCGCTGGCGACGCAGCCCATCTGTTTAGCCCAACCGGAGGGTTCGGAATGAACACTGGCGTGTCGGACGCAATCGACCTCGGCTGGAAACTCCAAGCTGCACTGCAGGGTTGGGCCGGCCCCGATCTGCTGGACAGCTACCAGCTTGAACGACGCCCCATCGGAATTCGCAATACCGAAGAAGCTGCCGATTGCTTTGACCGTCTCTACGCGGTGATGCAATATGGCGACGAACTCGATGCCACCGGCCCGGACGCTGATGCCTTCCGTGCCGAGCTTGGCGTCGATTTGAAGGACCAGGAGAAGCTGATCTCATCTTCAGGAACACTGCTCGGGTACCGCTACGAAGGCTCGCCCATCGTGGTACCCGACGGGACACCGGCACCGCCCGACGACGCCCGAACCTATGTGCCGGTAGCACGGCCGGGACATCGCGCACCACACCTATGGCTCGATGACGGAGCTGCGATATACGATCGCTTCGGGCCGTGCTTCAACCTCGTCGTACTCGGTGAGTCGCCACCAGACCCATCCCAGATTGTCGCGGCAGCCAGCGCTGCGGGATTGCCATTAGAGGTCTTGCGAGTGACCGAGCCGGCAGCACGAGAGATCTATGGGGCCGACCTTGTCCTCGTTCGCCCCGATCTCATGGTGGGTTGGCGAAGCGATTCGGTGCCAGCCGACCCGGCGGCGGTTATTGACCAACTACGCGGGGCCGCTCATCTGCCGAACTGATCTGCCAACCGACGGCGCCGGACGGGTCCTTGGCAATGGTGGTTCCCGATCACACTGGTGGACCGATGGAGTTTTCAATCAGCGGGTTCGTCTGCTCCTAAGCAGCGACAGAGTTGAGCACGACATCAAGAGCCTCAAGTACCCGGTCGGCCTCGCTCGCGGTAAATACGAGCGGAGGCTTGATTTTGAGCACATTGTTCGCTGGACCATCGCTGGAGATCAAAATCCCATGCTGAAGAAGGCCCTCGACCACCAGGGCCGCAAGGCCAGGATCAGGGGTTCTCAACTCCTGATCACTGATGAGATCAACCCCAAGGAACAGGCCGCGGCCACGCACATCTCCAATGGCCTCATATCGACGCGCCAACTCACCAAGTCCGGCTACCAAGTGCTGGCCAACCAGATCGGCGTTTGCCTGTAGTCGCTCGTCTCGAATGACGTCCAATACCGAGAGTCCAACAGCACACGAAACTGGGTTGCCACCAAAGGTGTTGAAGTACTCCATCCCATTTCGGAAGGCTCTGGCGACTTGGGGTGTTGTGATGACCGCTCCCATGGGATGCCCATTGCCGATTGGTTTGCCAATGGTGACAATGTCAGGCACTACACCATGATCCTCAAAGGCCGACCAAGCTCCGCCAACCCGGCCCATTCCGCATTGAACCTCATCCGCAATGCAGAGCGCCCCCGCAGAGCGGGCGTGTTGGTAGGCCGCAGCGAGGTATCCGGGAGCGAGTTCGATCTGGCCCCCGCAGCCCGAAATCGATTCGTGCAAAAAGGCCGCCGCCGGATTCGAGGTGGCGGCCAGTGAGGTAGCTTGGACGGCAACATCAGCGGCGTAGACGCCACCATTCGCTCCGTGGCTGCCCCGGTAGGGGTCTGGCAGTTCGCAGATCCGGACCAACTCATCGCGACCCGAGCCGCCGGGGCGGTTGAACTTGTACGGACTCAACGCAATTAGCGAGGTGAGATTGCCATGGTAAGCCCAGTCCATGACCAAGGTCCCGGAACGACCGGTGGCGGTACGAGCCAAGCGGAGCGCAAGGTCGAGGGCCTCACTACCCGAATTGGTGAGCATCACCACCGATAAGGGGTCGGGGAACCGCGCAGAAAGCCGCTCGGCATATTCCACGATATTGGAATGCAGGTACCGAGTGTTGGTATTGAGTAGCTGGGACTGAGTCGCCAACGCTCCAACAACATGGGGGTGTTCATGACCGACGTGGGCCACATTGTTGACCAGGTCAAGCCAACGCTTCCCGTCGGCATCAACCAGGTGAGATCCGTCGCCGCGGACCATATGAAGTGGCCGTTGGTAACTGGTGGACAGAGCGGAGGAGAGCTTGCTGCGACGGAGCGCAATGATGGCCGCGTCGTCCAGTGAAGCTGGGGCGGCGACCGCGTCATGGAGAACCCCAACCAGCAAGGGGGCAGGGTTGGGTGAAATTGAGGACCAAACAGCAGCCTGGCTGGCCCTGGCGACGCCATCAAGATCAGTCTGCTTGCCAAGAAGACTGGTGAAGAGCTGGACATGCACGTGGGGATCCCAACCCCCATTCTCCTCGCGAGCGCCGATCACGGCAATTGATTTGCCAGCCTTGACCCGGAGGCCAGGTGATACTGCGTCAGCGCTTCGGTGACTGAGGTGTCCGAGCAAGAGCCAGAACGGTGTGCCGTCTGAAGCAGCAAACTCCAGGAGAATGACGCCGCCATAATCACCGGGGCTATTCCGGACTTCGGTGGCAACAACGATGCCGTCCAGAGGTGAGGCCACCACAGTCCCTGCGGGGGCGAATACGTCAATCCCCATGTGGAGGGTGCGACGATCGCCAAAGGGCGTAAGAAAGTCATTGCTGGTATACACCGACCGATGTTCACGCCAACGACCAATGGCTATCCCATCGGCGGGGAGCGGAGTACTGTCACCAGCATCGCTACTCCAGTCAAGAATTGGGGCGGCCGCCAGATCCAATTCAACGATCGGGGCCGGTCGAAATTCGGCGGAGGCGAAGTAGGAGTCGATGTTTCGCTGTGTGGCAATTGGCAGGTAGCCACAGCATTGACGATACGAAGCAGTGGCGAGGTCAGGCTCGATCTCATCCAGCAAGTTGACCAAGGCCGAGACGGCGGGCTGGCTTGTGGCGAGGTAGGCAGCGTTGTCCGGGTTCGCCGTCAATGAATGTTCGGCATTGGCCATGCTCAAGGCCAGACGCAGTCGAACGACTCCATCCAGAAGACTCAACTCGTCGGGGGTCAAGGGAACCTCATGGTGATACCCGGCCACGACCTCGCAGGCGGCTCGGAGAGGGTCGAGGTGGCCGAACATGGAATAAGCCACAGCCACGCCGAGGCCGACAATTCGAGGCCCACTGACGAGATCGCCGTAGTCGATCAGGGTGAGGGAGCCATTGGACCCGAGCACGATGTTGTTCTCGTTTGCATCGTTGTGGATCGCTTGTTGGGGCAGATCTCCCAGGGCCCTGATCAGAGTGCTAGCACCATCGAGCACTTGCGCTGCCCACCTGTTGGTGACGGGAAGCAGCTGGCCTGCTTGGAGTAGGTTCCATGGCTCGTGACGACCCAGTGCGGGGTGGGTGAAGCTGGCCAGCGCCTTGTCGGTCACCGCCACGGTCTGTCCCAGTGATTGCAGTTGCTCACTCGTTGGAGGTCCAGCCCCGCCAGCCTCAGCCCAAACGTCGCCTTCGACCCATGAAAGTAGGCGGATCGTCCGGTCATTGACGACGCGGGTCTGCACATGCCGCGGGGCGTCAACGCCACAAGCCTCAAGGTGAAGGAGTACGGCGTCTTGCATGTCCAGGTACGACGGATCGCTCACCAGGCGGCACCGCTTGAACAGGTTCTGTTCGCCTGTGGCCGACGTGACGAGAAAGTTCTCGTCATATTCCCCCTCAAGCTGTCGGACCGAGGTCGCTTCGACACCGAAGTCAGACTGCAGAATTGACTCCACCTCATTGCTGCTGATCATGGGGCGACACTACAAGCCGTGCTCCAGGGTCCGGCAACCCTCAGAGAAGGATTCATCAACAAGTCGGTGTCGTCAACAGTTAGCGGCGGATACCGAGCGTGTGAACAGCCACAAAGGAGCCGCCCGATTCGGTAACGGTCATTCGCAACGCAGGGTTAGCAGCGCTGAAATCGTCGTTCTCGTTGGAAGTATCTTTGGGCCCTCGAGCACTGTATGAAGCTGTTGCGTATGCGACGGCAGTGACCTGGTCGGGGAAGTAGAGCTGACTCGTGACCCGGGTATTGTCGTCGAAGTGGACCTTGACGTGCACGTGGGTTGTTCGGCCCCGGTACCACCCGGGATAGATTGAGGCGAATGTTGTGAGGCCGTCAACGTCGGTCGCTTGAACTCCCCGAAGGAATGACTCGCCGCTGGTGTCAATGCTTGCACTATCGCCTTGACCGGGAAACGCCGAGTAGACCCCATCTGCATCGGCGTGCCAGATGTCAACAGTGGCATCAACGATTGGCGAACACGTGTCAGCATCAACAACTCTGAGTTGCAGCTCAAGAGGAGCCCCGGCCTTGTTATCGGTTATGTCTCGGCGCATCAGATTAACGTTGGCGTAGAACGGTCCTTCGATCTCCTCGGGCGTGAAGACACAGTCCGGTGTCTGACTTGCCGTCGAAGTTGTGGCGAGCGCGGCTGACGGGTCATCCCCGCCACTGCTGCCACAAGCCGCGAGCGCGACACCAGCCGGCGCGACTGCGGCGAAGTAGAGAGCTCGGCGTCGGGTGATAGCGGGAACACTGGAGTTCTGATTCATGATTGGATCCCTGGAGGTTGCGGACATCGGAGGCCATTTCCAGGATAGTGGACTCGTGATCATCATCACCGACAGCTACCGAGTGCTGGCAACCGTTGATCAGCTAGGTGGGTTAGGATCAGCGTCCTCACCCGGGTCTGGACTGGGACCTTCATCCTGTGCTCCCGGGCGATCTCGCAGAAAGGCTTCCAATTCCGCAGCAAGGTCATCACCGGATGGCAGAAGCTCTTCGGTTGAATCAACCTGATTCTCCAGTCGGCGCACATAGTCGGCGCTCTCGGAGTCTGAAGCTACGGCAGAATCCATGCGCTGCACCCATTCCGATACCGCCGCGTCCAACTCCTCATAGTGGGTTTGCACTCGGGTCGTTTGTTGGATTCGACGAAGCAACGCCCGAGTGGCCTTCGGGTTTGGTGCCGACGGCACATAGTGAGGCACAGCCACCCGCAGGGAGATGACAGGGATTCCAACCTCATGCAACCGCTGATTGATGACACCCACCACGCCGGTTGGACCCTGATAGCTGGGCTTGTCCAGCGACAGGCGTTCCGCCAGTTCCGCATCAGCAGCAGAACCAGTCACACCTAAAGGCCGACTGTGGGGCACCATCGAAACCATGGCCCCGACGGTGATCACCATCTCTGCCCCACTCCCCCTCGCAACTTCAACAATCTGATCGGCGTAGGTTCGCCACCTCAAGTGTGGCTCCATCCCGGTCAGAATGACCAGGTCTCGGATGTCATCGGTCTGGCAAGCGTGAACCACGGTTGTCGGCCAGGTCAAGGTTCGATCACCGTCGGAATTCTTGCGAACAATGGGTCGGGCTTCTTGGAAGTTGAAGTACTCCTCGGGATCGATTTGTGCAATCTCGCTCGACTCGGTCCGGTCTCGGATCCAGGCCAGGGAGTCTGTTGCTGCCTCGGCCGCGTCAAAAAGCCCTTTGAAGGCCAAGAGCAGGAGAGGTCGACGAAGGGGAGGTTGGCTCAGCCAATCAAGATCAGACACCGACACAGATTCGCGCAGGATTGCGCCGACCGGTAGTCTCAGCCAATGATTGTCGACTGGGGACCTGATGAGATTGTGCTGACTGACTCGGTCAGCGTGCTAGCCGGAGCGAAGTTGGGGGCCTATCCATCGGGAAACTCAATGGTGGTGAAGGGCAAGTCTGAGTCACTCATCATCGACCCATCAGTCACCGTGGTCGAACGAGGCGGCGCGCCGGTTGCTATTGATCTTGTCCTCAACAGCCATTCTCACGAGGATCATGTTCCCGGGAACGGACTGTTTCGGGATGCGCGGGTACAGGCCCACAACCGCGACCTCGGTGGGATTCATTCCATAGACAGAATGTTGGATGACTACGGCCTGGTTGGTGAGGCGCGCGCCGGGTTTGCCAACGACATCATCAAGGAATTCAACTATGTTGGCCGACCCGATGCCACCGGCTTTGCCGATGGTGATGTGTTCGATCTGGGTGGTGGTGTCACCGTCCAGGCCGTTCACCTGCCCGGCCACACCCAAGGTCACAGCGGCTTTCGGACCTCAACCGGGATTTTCTTCATGTCCGATATCGACCTGTCAGGTTTTGGCCCCTACTACGGCGACGTCTTCAGCAGCCTGGACGACTTCGAGGAAAGCTTGGACAAGGTTCGGCTCGAAGAAGCCAGCCACTACGTGACGTTCCACCACAAGGGCATTATCGAAGGTCGGGCGACCATGTTGAAGATGGTTGATGCTTTCCATGCCGTCATTGGACGACGCCATCAGGACATGCTCGAATTTTTGGTCGAACCGCGAACCTTGTCCGACATGGTCAACAACCGCTTTGTTTACCGCTCACACGTGGAGGGGTACTTCATCGACAATGTTGAGAGGCGAACGGCGGAGCTTCATCTGCAACGGATGGTTGATCGTGGCGAAGTGACCGAGATCGAGCCAGAGAGATTCCAGGCCAAATAATGGCACAAGACCACCCCAGATACCGAACCATTCATGTCTTTGGAGACAAGCTTCTCGCTCATGTCGGCCCAGAGAAAATGACCGAACTTGAACAATTTGATCTCGTCATGCTGAAAGACGATGCCGAGTTCATCGCTGCTCTTCCCGACATCGAGATCCTGTTCGGTTTCAAGATGACGGGAGAACACTGGGCCAGCGCCACCAAACTGAAGTTGATCCAGCTTCCCGGTGCTGGTGCTGACTCACTACTCCCGGCCATCGGACTGGCAAAGGATGTCATTGTCAGCAATGCCAGCGGAGTCCATGAGCCCCACATGCCCGAATTCGTGATGGCTCAAGTACTGGCGTTGGCGTATCAAATCCCGCAGATCGTTCGGCGCCAAGACAACAACCAGTGGCGGGTTTCGTTGCCAATAATGTCCTTGGCTGGTCGCACCATGTGTGTTGTCGGTTTGGGGGTGATTGGTCAGAGCATTGCTCGGCGGGCCGGTGCCTTTGACATGCGCGTGACCGGGGTCCGACGGAGCGGCGAGCCAGTTGACGGGGTCGATCTGGTGGTTACTCCAACTGAGCGGATGCAGGCCCTTGCCGGGGCCGACGTCGTGGTGGTCGTGACGCCACTCACCGACGAGACACGGGGCCTGATTGGAGCCAATGAATTGGCGGCGCTGGCACCGGGCGCACTCTTGGTTGACGTCTCGCGGGGCACAGTCACCAACATTGATGCCGTCGTTTCCGCGTTAGAAGTCGGTCAGCTCGGTGGAGCCTGCATGGACGTCTTCGAGACGGAGCCACTTCCGGAGGACTCACCGCTGTGGCATGTGCCCAACCTGACCGTTTCACCCCACACGGCCGGGCTCAGCAGTGACTATCTGGATCGCCTGATTGACGTGCTCATTGCCAGCGTCGCCGCCCTCAACAAGGGTGAAATCCCGACGACTGCGGTCAATCACCGGACGGGCTACTAGGGCTGGCAGCCAGGGTGAGATTGCCTTTTCAGCTAGTGAACTCGGGAGCCTGGGAAGATTCGAAGGAAGTTCTCAGCATAGAAGTTGTTGCGAGCAGGCGAAGCGCGCCCAGCTAAGCATTTCTCAAATCGCCCGATGGGGTCACTTCCTCCCTCAACATGGGGGTAATCGCTGGAGAAGAGGTACAGGTCGTCAGATGATGCGTCAATCAGCTTGCCGACGTCTTCAAAGACGAAGGGGGTGAAAGCCATCTGCTCCCGCAGGGTTTCAGACGGCGTCCTCTTGAGTTCGGCCAGGTACTGATCAACCTTGCTCCAGCCACGAACAACCCAGTCCAACCGTTCCAACATCGAAGGCACCCAACCGGCCCCCAATTCAACACTGGCCCCCCGCAACTTCGGGAACTTCTCAAAGATTCCGTCCATGAGCATCACCGACAAGAACGTTTCCGGGCCCTGGTGGGTTACCGCCATGTCCTTGCTACGCACGTTCTCGCCGCCACCCATCCAGTCTCTGGCTGGCGGACGTCCAGTATTGGTCCACGCCTCGTCCAGCTGCAACGGGGCGCCACCAATGTGCAGCACAAAGGGTGTCTCGGATTGGGCCAGCCGATCCCAAAACGGGTACAAGTCAACATGCCCCGGCGAGCGGCCACTGGTCGCTTGATGGGGAACCCAAATCGCCTCCATCCCGGCTTCGAGGGCAAAGTCCAACTCGATCATGGCCAGTGCTGGATCGTTGAGCGGAACCACGCCAACCGCCATCAGGCGATCATCGTTTCGCAGAAGTCTCGGAGGGCTCGATTGTGAGCCCGAGTTGCTCCATAGCGCAGATCAGCAGGCAGCTTCTCGCTGGCCGAGAACGGGGTGGCCACGCTATGGGTGGCGAACACCAACTGTTTCTTGAACCCCAGCATGTCCAGGGCTACCGACCGGTCATCGCGGTCAAAGGCACCGAGGGCCTGAATCTCTTTTGATTGGGCGATCAACTGGTCCCCCATTGCGATCTGAGCTGCAACATGTTCCACCGAATGCTTGGAATTGTTGGCAACAATGACATCGACTTCTTCGTCGGTCACCAGCGATGCCTCATAGCTCACTGGCCGCAACCGATCTCGAACGTTCGGATCGGCGTAGTCAATCAGGAAGTTTGGCAACTCCATGATGTGACTATCTGCGTCGTAGAACGGTCGCTCTGATGGTGCATACGTCATGTCTGTTACTCCTTGGTGGAGGAGGTGACCCCCAGCGCAACCTATCTCACCTCCTTCGACCACGAAAAGCCGAGCTTTGCTCAAGAGTGGACAGGAGCATCCAGGGCCGAGGGCCACGAACCCTGGCACCAACCGTTGAGAGGACTAGGAGTACCGGTTCGATCTGACAGCAAGCGTCACGAACTGGGATGCTCCGATAACCACCATCAAGGACGGGATGATCAGGGCGATTGAACCCGCAGTCCAAGCCTTGAGAGCAATCGACACCAGGACAGCACCGGCCAGGAGTGAGACAGGGCTGAAGGGCCAGTCCGCTTTGGGCGACAATAAGGCGGCTCGCTCGATCTTGGCCAACTTGGGAACAATCATGGCTAGAACTCCAATGCAAGCAGCAATGAAGGGAATCTTGGCCAACCACCAACCAGCGGTTCCTGGTTGGGCTCCGGACAACAGACCAGCGGCATCAAAGGCTCCGAGAACAACGACGGCTGCGGTCATGTGCCACAGGTACACAGTCATGGCGAAGCTATTGGCGACAACTACGGACTTCCAGGCCACCGGGGTGCGCTCAAGCCAGGCGGTCACCCGGGGGGCAAAGTAGATGGCGGTCGCGCTCTGGGCCGCACCGAAGACCAGCAGGGCCAGGGTTGGCGGATGGGTCGGGTTGTGAGCAATGCCATCGAATCCAACCATGGTGACTGGCCATGGGCCGAAGCTCACCAGCGCTAGGACCGTGGCCCACAGTCCAAGAGCTAGCCCGGCCAGGGAGCGCCCGGTTGGGAGCAAGCCATCTCGCCAGGCGAATCCGGCCATCTGGAAGAGAAACCAGCCAAGAATCCAGTTGATCTGGGAGAACACATGGTCACCGGCCAGACGGGCAGCTTCTAAGACAAGGAACAGGCCAACAGCACCGACGGCAACCAGGCCAGGTGAGCGACGGAACAGGGGCAGTACGTGAGGCGCAATCACGACGTCGGCGGTGTAGTTGGCCAAGAACCACAGCGGGATGGCCGCAGCAATGGCACCAGCATTGGTGAGGCCACTCATGCCGGTGAGGTACCCAAGTCCAATGATGACCAGCCAGGTCGTGGCCAGAGCCTTAACGGGCGGAAGAAGCCGAGCCAAGCGAGAAGCCGTCCAGCTTGAACGCTCAGCAAAGCTGGAGGTGGAAGCTTGACCTGCTCGGTTCTTCGAGTCCAGTGAGGCGGCCGAGGCAAACCCTCCGACCATGAAGAACAGCGGCATCACCTGTAGGACCCACGTGATGGCAGAGAAGCTGGGCACAAACTCCAACGCATTGCCGGTGATCAGTTCGCCGTCGTTCTGGCGAAAGGCCACCACGGCTACCCAGTGACCAACAGCGACGGCCAACATGGCCACCGCTCGATACAGGTCGACGGCCCGGTTGCGGCCGGCCTTGGCTCCGGCGGCCATTTCGTCCAGATCTGGCTTGGTTGAAGGGCGAGGAATGCTCTGATCACTAGTGGGTCTGAGGTCGTGTGTGCGTTGCATTCCACCATAAAAGCAAGAAAGAGCTATCGGAGGAATTGGGGGAATCCCCCAAAACCTGCTGGGGGGCGTCGAAACTAGGGGGATGACGACCCTCACAGCGCGACAGAATCGTCACGGCGTTGGTGCTGGTGAAGACGTTTTGACCGAGCAACTCTTGCGATCGGTTTCGATTTTCCGCTGGGCCACCCTGATTTGGGCCATCATTGGGGTCGTTCTTTCCCGGGATGAACTCACTCGCCCCTGGTTGGCCATCGCCCTTCTGGCCATCGCCACCATCTTTACCGCAATCACGGGCCTGTTGGCCACAACCAACGCCTCATTATTGTCCAGCTATTGGTTCCTCTTTCTCGAACTTGGAATTGGTGTGACCCTCCTCCTCGGCGATGGGTTGGTCTATCAACAAACCAGGGCGCAGTCCCTTCCTTGGGCCTGGCCAGCCGCTGGGGTCATCGCGGTTGGGATCTGCCTCGGTCAGCGGGCGGGAATCCTCTCCGCACTCCTGGTCGGAGGCACCAGCCTCTTTGTCGAATCGACGGTACTGGACCGCTCAGTTCTCGTTTCAGCCTTCTCCAAGATTGGCCTCTGGCTTCTGGTGGGGTCTATCGCCGGCGCCCTTACCCAACGCCTTCGTCTGGCCGAGCGCGAGATCTCCTTGGCACGGACTCGGGAAGAAGTCGCCCGAGAGCTCCACGACGGCGTTCTACAAACCCTGGCCGTCATCCAACGCCGATCCGATGACCCGGCACTGTCCGACATGGCCAAGGACCAGGAGAACTCCTTGCGTCTCTACCTGGCTGACAGCAGAGCCGTTGCCATGACGGCCAGCGAGCCTGCGAGCCTGGAAACAACCCTGCGAGAGGCAGCAGCGGCCTCAGAGCGCCTTTATGATCTGACGGTCCAGGTGATCGTCACGCCAGACTGTCCAGATCGTCCCGACCTGCCTGCCCCACTCATTCAGGCCCTTGCCGGTGCGGTAAAAGAATCGATCACCAACTCGGCCAAACACGGCGATGCCAACAAGGTGACCGTCTTCGCTGAACCATCGGAGCGAAAACACGACAGGTATGGCCTCTTTGTGTCCATCAAGGATGACGGGTCCGGCTTCAATATCGATGAAGTTGTTGAAGGCATTGGTTTAGGTCGGTCCATTCGAGGCCGAATAACAGAACAAGGCGGAACGGTCGAACTCAAGAGCCGCCCTGGACGAGGCACCGAGGTGCAACTATGGGTGTGAGTGCAATCCGAGTCGTTGTTGCTGATGATCATTCCATCTGGCGATCCGGTATCAAGGAAGACCTGGGCGAGAACTTCCATATAGTTGGCGAGGCCGCGGACGCGACCGAAGCAATTGCCCTCATTGAGAAAACCAAGCCCGACCTGGTCCTAACTGATCTGCACATGCCAAACGGTGGTGGAGTAGCGGTCGCCAAGGCGGTGGCGGACGCAATTCCTGTTGTCATACTCAGTGTCTCTGAAGCCGAAGCCGACCTGTTAGAAGCCGTTGCTGCTGGTGCCGTTGGCTACCTTCTCAAGTCCATCGACGCCACCGAGCTTCGCAATCAGCTCTGGAAAGCGGCCCAGGGCGAACCAGTGTTCTCTGCCTCGTTGGCAGCCTTGGTCTTGACCGACTTTCGCCGCATGCGAAACCAGGCACCCGACGGACAAGGCCTGAGTGATCGGGAACGCGAGGTTCTGCAACTCGTTGCCCGTGGTCATACCTACGGCGAGATCGGTGAGGACCTATTCATCTCACCCAAGACGGTGGAGAACCATGTCCGGAACATTCTCAAGAAGCTCAGACTGAATCGGAAGAACGAGCTGATCCGCTACGCCGTTGACCATGGCATTACTTGAGTCAGCATTACTTGAGTCAGCATTACTTGAGTCAGCATTACGTAACTAGCCCTCATGCAGCCGGAGTAGTTCGGTCGGTGTAAGACATTGACCGAGGACAAGTCCTATTTCGATCTCGATCTCTGTCGACTTGCGTTCGGTTCCCGACATGAATGAGGCGATGAGTTGGCTCAAGAGATCCTGATCGAACGTGTCCCCGGTGCAGGCCTGTGACTCTGGTGAAATGTCACCAGCGAAGAACAACAAACCGGACTGCACCAGGACGCCAGACCCCACACAATCAACCACGGCCCCAGCCATCGAATCACTCACTTCATCGCTCAAGACAAGTCCATCGGCCGAATTGGAAAAGGCGGCGAGAACCTCCTGAGCCTCACTGGTTGAAGTTTTCTCGATGACACAGTCTCGATCAGAGTCCGTAAGCGCAATGCCGGCTGAACTCGCGCTGACCTGGACTGCCTCTTGCAATCGGGCGAGATCGGACTGGTCCAGGTCTGGTCCGCTCGAACAACTGGACAAGGCAACAGCAAAAGCGAGTACGACCATGCTTGTGAGGCCTCGACCTGCCAGCCTCTTAGCTAACACTGCTCACGTCGCTCACGAGTACATCGCTTCGATTTCTGTGGCGAACATGCTGTGTATGCCACGACGCTTGAGCTTGGAAGTTGGAGTCAACAGTTCAGTATCTGGCATCCATTCCGCACCAAGGACAGTAACCCGCTTGACTGCTTCGGCGTGATTGAAGTTGGCCATTGAGGCCTTGAGGCCTGACTCGATCTCGGCAATCACGATTGGGTTCTTGCCAAGTTCTTCAATCGAGTCATAGTCGATGCCTTGGGCGCTGGCCCATTGGGGGGCAATATCAGGATCGAGCACAACAAGAGCAGACACGAACGGCCGGCCATCACCAACGGCGCATGCTTGGCCAACCAGGGGAATCATTTTGAGTGCTGCTTCAAGATTGGCCGGTGAGAGGTTCTTACCACCAGCGGTGATGATCAGTTCTTTCTTCCGGTCAACAATCTTGAGGTAACCCTCATCGTCAAACTCACCAATGTCTCCGGTGTGGAACCAACCGCCCTCACTCATGGCCTCGGCGGTTTTGTCAGGAAGGTTCAGGTAGCCGCGGAAAATATTGCCACCACGACAGATCACTTCACCATCTTCAGCTAGCGCAACTTCGATACCGGGCGCAGCACGCCCAACAAAGCCAGGCTTCACCCGATAGGGATCCCACGTCGTCGGACCCGTCGTTTCCGATAGTCCATAGATTTCAGACAGGGGAACACCAATGGTCCGGAACCAGGACAGGATTTCGGCAGGAATCGGCGCGGCTCCGGTGATGGCAACGACCAGTTGATCAAGCCCGACCAGTTCGCGAATCGGCGTGAAGGCAACAGCGTCGAGGAAGGCATAGGTTTCCAGCTCTTCCTCCGAAGCAGTTCCGAAGGTCATCTTTTCCGCAATTGGTGCGGCTGCCTCGACGGCCTCATTGACCGCCTTTTCTTTTTCCGGGTCAGCCGAAAGAGCAGCCTTCACGCCTCCGTAGATTTTCTCCCACACCCGGGGCACCCCAAACATGATGTTGGGTCGGACATGTCCGGCATAAGCGGCGAGTTCCTTGGGGTCAGGACAACAGGTGACCTCAAGGCCAAGAAAGAGTGGCTGATAGTGGCCAGTGGCCCGCTCGGCAATATGAGCCATCGGGAGGTAACTGATGATGCGACTACCGGCAATCTCATCCATGTCGATGGCAAGACGCAAGCATTCGATGGTCCAGGAGACATTGGCGTGATCCAGCATGACTCCCTTTGACGGACCAGTTGTGCCCGAAGTGTAAATTAGGGTGGCTAGATCACTTGGTTGAGCAGTTTGCGCCGCTACCTGAAGGTCCAACGGGTCCGTGCTTAGAAGATCAGCAAGCGAAAACTCCGAGCCTTCAATCTGATCCACCGAACCCAGACTCTTCAGCCCGCCAATCTCACTTCGGGCCTTGCTAAAGGCATCAAAGAAGGCCTGGTGCTCGACAATGGCCATCGTCGCCCCAGCATCATTGCAGAGGTAGGCGATCTGCTCAGATGACGACGAGTTATAGATCGAAACGGGCGTTGCGCCCAGGAACAACAAGGCCGTGTCCAGGACATGAAAGGACGGCATATTGCGGATCATCAACATGACCCGATCCCCATGACCGATGCCACGAGCGGCCAGTCCAGCCGCAGCCCGAGCCACCTGATCGGCAAGCTCGCAATAGGTTGTCTCCCCCCAACTGTCATCATCATTCTTCCACCGCAAGGCGACCAGGTCACCGTGTTCCTCGACCGTACGAAGGAAGGCCTTCGGAATGGTGGTGCTCTCGGTACGTTCGGTGAGTTCAGCGGATGTTGGCACAGATTCTCCCTCGACAGTTTGCCGCGCTTGGCCCGACGGCCCGCCACGGCTGTAGGAGCAACACCGTAGTAGAGTCACCGCGGATGTCTGACTTCAAGCCAACAACCGATCAGCCAGATCTCGTCGATTCTGACGACATGCCGGTCGAATCAATGGCAAAGTCGCGCGATCTAGCCATCCAAAAGCGGCGAAAACGGGCACTGCGATGGCTTGCTGTTGGTGCTGCTCTAGTCCTGATTGCCATGGGCTTCACTCCATGGCGAGTCTTGGTGGCTGTAGTCAGCACCTACGTCTTGCTAAACCTTGGAATGACCATCATTGGCTCCTTCGCTCGGCCAGTTCCTGAGCCTCCTCCGCCCGGCGAGCTACGGCGGGTAAAACTCACCTATCGATGCTCATCATGTGGCGCAGAACTTCGCATGAGTTTGGCCAACGATCAGGTACCAGAGCCACCACGGCATTGCGCCGACGAGATGGAGCTCACCACCGACTTGAGCGAGATCTAAACTGCTGGGCGCAGCCCGCCTCACGGATCACTTATCCACAGGCAATTTGAGGGGTTAAATCCCAAATACACAGGATGTGGACAATACTGTGACAAGTAATCAGTCCGCAATCAAACCGTAACATTTGGATCGGCTAGTCACAATTACCTAATGAGGTCGACCTATCGGTACTGAGTAGCGGTAACAATACCGCCCAGAACCAATCCTAAGCCGCCAAGCAGGTACCAATTCGATGGAGCGCTAGGAAGCAGATCTACATAATTGAGAAGGATCATCAAGACCCCGAGTACCAGCAGAAGACCCATCAATATGGGTACCCAACTGGGAGAGGGTTGATAGGCATCTTGCGCCGGAGTGTTGCGCGGCGATATTTCGCTCGCTTCGGCTCCTTCGGGGCGCGTACCCTTCGCAGTAACACGGCTCTTGTGCTTGTCCTGTCGTACCATCGAGCGCAAGCCTAGCCGCACGGCAACCCACCGCGCCGTTCAAGCAACAGGCCGTTCACTCCGGAGCCATTCCAAGCCGTTGGACAGTACGCTCCCCAACGTGTCCCCCCGGATCCTTGTCATCGACAACTACGACTCCTTTGTCTACAACCTGGTGCAGTATCTTGGTGAACTTGGGGCCGACCCGGTTGTTGTTCGCAACGACCAGAAGACCATCAGCGAGCTTGCCAAACTTGATCCCGACGGCGTGCTCATCTCACCCGGTCCAGGCCGACCCGAGGATGCAGGAATCTCCCTCGACGCCATCGCATTCTTCGGCACTCGCGTCCCCGTGCTTGGGGTATGTCTTGGCCATCAAAGCATCGGCCAGCTCTACGGCGGGCAAGTAATTCGTGCCCCCCAGTTAGTGCATGGCAAGACATCGTCGGTTCTCCACCAACAACAAGGCGTCTTTACTGGCCTACCAAATCCACTGGAGGCCACGCGCTACCACTCACTGATCGTCGAACGAGAGACGCTTCCTGAGACTCTCCAAGTCACCGCCGAGACACCGGACGGGCTGATCATGGGGATCCGACACCAGACCCTCGACATCGAAGGAGTGCAGTTTCATCCGGAGTCAATTCTCACTGCTGCAGGCAAGGACCTGGTGAGCAATTTCCTTCAACGCTGCGAACCCGCCACTAGACACAGCCGCCGCTAGCCGCAGCCACTACTAGCCACCGTCGGCTGCAGCCTCGGTCGTTGTTGTTGTCGCTTCAGTCGTTGTTGTTGTCGCTTCGGTTGTTGATGGTGGGTCAGCGGCCCGACCAACATTGATGGTCACCGTCGAGCCGACCTCAAGGTTGTTGTTTGGCAACTGGTCCTGAGAGATCACCTTGCCAACTTGTGGGGCATCGGCCACCACCTCAACAAAGACGACAACAACTTCAAATCCCTTGCTCTGGATTGCTTGCTCGGCTGCCTGCTGAGTCAGCCCAACCACGATCGGCACCAGATCAGTCTCCGGACCATCCGACACATACAACAAGACAACACGGTCTTTGGAGACTGGGGTTCCAGCAACCGGATCGGTCCGGATGACCAAGCCCTTCTCCACGTCCGAGGACGGCTCGAGGATGATGCTCGGGTTGGGCAAGCCGGCTAGACCAAGAAGATTGCTGGCTTCACCATTGGTCTTGCCCGAAAGATCTGGAACCTCGATCTGGGCTGGCCCAGTAGAGATCGTCAGGGTGATGAGGGCGTCGTCGTTCACCTCTTGATTGGGTTGGGGTGTCATCCCAATGACAATTCCCTCGTCGTACTCATCGCTGGCTTCACGGATGCGGTCAACGCGTAGGCCGAGAGCGTTGAGCTGCTGTTGCGCGTCCGCTTCAGTCAGGCCAGTCACATTTGGCAGCGGGACCGTCTCCAAGGTCTTGCTGACCTTGATGGTGACGGGGCTTCCTTCTGCCAGTTCGGTGCCCTCACCCGGGTCTTGGGCAAAAACCAACCCTGGTTCGGTATCGGCGTTCTCTTCAAAGACCGTATTGGGTTGCAGTCCTGCAGCAATCAACACCCGTTCGGCATCCGCTTGGCTGGACCCCAACACGCCTGGCGTCTCAACAACCTCAGCCCCTGGCTCAACCTCAGTTGGGCCACCACCAAGGGCACTGATGGCGTACAAGATGATGCCAGCCAGTGCGACTAGCAGGAGTGCCAGCAGGGCCAGAAAGGCCCCATTGCGTCGCGGTGGTTCGTAATACTCCTCCACCGGAATTTCCTGCTGCGCCGCCACCGTTGCCGGCATGGCCCTCGTGGAGTCAATAACAGCTCGACCACTGTCCTCTTGGCGTTGTTGTTGCACCTGAGCAGCAACCTGGGGAGCTTCAGTTGGCACAGTCGAGCCGGTGGAAGGAACACCCGTCAAGGGCTCACCCTTGCGAAAGCGGCGAAGGTCAGCGCGTACGTCTTCGGCCGAGGCGTAACGCTGATCGGGATTTTTGGCCAGCAACCTGGAAATGATTCCTTCCAGGGACTTGGGGATCGCTGGATTGATTGAGGTCGGCCGCGGCGGAGCTTCCTGCACATGCTTGTAGGCAATGGCAACCGGTGAGTCACCGAGGAAGGGCGGGGTTCCGGTGAGCATCTCGAACAGGACAACACCCAGGGAATACAGGTCGCTTCGCGGGTCGACGTTCTTGCCTTGGGCCTGTTCCGGAGAGAAGTAGGTTGCGGTGCCCATGACCGAACCGGTCTGAGTGAGGTCATCTCCTCCACCAAATGCTCGGGCGATGCCAAAGTCGGTGACCTTGACCTGGCCTGCTGGCGTGATGAGGATATTGCCGGGCTTCACGTCACGATGAACAGTCCCATTGCGGTGGGCAAACCCAAGTGCCGCGGCAACATCGGTTGAGATCTCTGCTGACCGGTCCGGGTGAAGGGTTCCTTCTGCCCGAATGATCTCGGCCAGACTTCGGCCTTCCACATACTCCATGACGATGAAGTACGTGTTGTCGTGTTCACCCCAGTCATACACCGCGACAATGCTGGGATGGTTCAGATTGGCCGCAGCCTGAGCCTCGCGTCGGAAGCGTTCAACAAAGGTCGGTTCGGCCGCAAACTGTGGGAATAGAACCTTGACGGCTACCGGCCTATCCAGTAGCTGATCCCGCGCCAGAAACACGTCAGCCATGCCTCCACGGGCCAGACGGCGGTGGAGTTCGTATCGACCATTGAGGACGGGGCGGGCAGGGGGTGAATCGGACACAGCATGAAGAGGTTAGTGAGAACCCAGGAAGAAAGGGCGCGCCCTGCCAGTTTGCTAAGGAAGTCCACTCATACGAATTTCAGATCGAGACCGGAATCCAATCCCTGTCGGCGAACGTCGCACCCCAACCCTGCTCTCTAAGGAGCGGCAAAAAAGACCTCAAGCATGCGACGAACCACCGGGCCAGCCACCCGACCACCAGTCTGCTCAGGGTCAGCATCATTGGCTTCAACCAGGACAGCGATGACCACCTCAGGCTTAGCGCCAACCGGCCCGGCGAAGGAAACCATCCAGGCATGAGACTTCGCTGGCACGGTTCCAAGTTGCGCTGTTCCGGTCTTTGCGCCAACCGCAAGCTCAGGAAAGCCAACAACTTGTCCCGTCCCGTTCTCGACCACATTGATCATGGCCGTTCGCAGATCGGCGGCCACCTGAACCGAAATGGGTTGCTGCCAGACCGATGGTGAGTATTCATCAACGATGTCCCCCTTCTTATTCCGGACTTCGGAAACAACATGCGGAATCATGATCTCACCATCATTGGCAATAGCAGCCGCCACTAGTGCCATCTGCAGAGGTGTTGCCGCAACATCAAACTGGCCAATCGACGCTTGGGCCAGACCAGGGGTGTTCTCAAAGACACCGGCTGGGATCTCCAGAGATGGTGAGCGAATCTCGACGCCATAGTCGGTTGGAAACTGGCTCGCTGCTGCGGCCGGAAGGTCAATCGGGGGAACCGTATTGAATCCATAGGCTTGGGCTTGGTCGATCATGCGGGTCGGTCCAAGCAACTCAGCCCCCAGTCTGGCAAATCCCACATTGCAGGATGAGGTCAGCAAGGCCAACAAATCACCGCCGCAATTCAGGCCCCCAAAGTTAGAAATGGCATGGGTGGTCCCCGGCGCAACATACTCAGACGCAACATCAAACACTGGGCTGGTCAACGTCACGACCTTTGCTTCCAAGCCCGCCGATGCCGTTACCAGCTTGAAGGTCGAGCCTGGGAAGTAAACATCACGGTAGGCCGATGCCCGCAAGGGATTCGCTTCATCAGCCAGTAGATCGGCGTAGGCCTGATTGACGGCGGCGCCATCTTGGCTGGCCAAGATGTTCGGATCGTAAGATGGGTTGGACCACATGGCCAAGATTTCACCGGTATTGGGGTCTAGGGCGACCACGGAGCCCTTCTTGTTACCCAGTGCATCTCTGGCCGCAGTTTGCAGGTCATGACGCACAGACAGGGTGATCTGGCCGGTGGAGTCTGAATCGCTCAGCAGATTCGTCAGGCCATCCAGTTGCAAGCCCGGCGTTCGACCCACCAGCTCATCGTTGTAGCTTCGCTCAACACCGGTGGCCCCGACATTGAATGAAAGATGGCCAGTGATGTGGGCGAACAGCTCACCTTCGGGGTATTCCCGCTGGAATTCGAATGACCCATCACTGGGCACGGACCGAGCGACGACTTCATGATCGGCGGTGGAGATGAGGCCTCGTGGTCGAGCAAAGTCTCGTTGCACGGTCCGGGTGTTGGCCGGGTTCTCCCGTAGCTCCGTGTTGCTGAATACCTGGATTCGATTGAGTTGCACAAACAAGACGCCAAAGCAGGCAAGTAAGACCATCAGGACGTGACGAAGCGAACGATCAATCATGAGGTCCGCACCTCACTCGTTGGCCCCCAGTCATTCCTGCCTCGGCCCGTCCTCCAGCGCCAGGCACAGCTCGACTAGCACTGCTGCGACTATCGGGCGCATTGGCGCGATGTGAGATCTGAACCAGGAGGCCAAGGATCAGGTAGTTGGAGATGAGTGATGATCCGCCATAGCTCACAAAGGGCAAGGTCACACCAGTCAGTGGCATCACTCGAAGGATGCCGCCAATGATGACGAAGGTCTGAAACCCGAGCAAAGCAGTGAGACCGCCGGCAAGAAGCTTCTCAAAGTTGCTGCGGGCCTGGTGAGCAACCCGAAAACCGGCGCTCATGAACAAGAGGAAGGTCACCAGTACAGCCGTGGTGCCCAACAGTCCTAGCTCCTCACCAATGGCGGCAAAGATCATGTCGGTGGCAGCAAAGGGAATCTTGCCCGGTGATCCGAGCCCAAGTCCAGTGCCCGTGAGGCCTCCGTCGGCCATGGCGAAAGAGGCTTCGACAATCTGGTAGCCAGCCCCCTTTGGATCAGCGAAGGGATCAAGCCAGATATCGACTCGTCGCTGCACATGGGAGAAGTAGCGGTGGGCACCAACGGCCCCAATCGAGAACAAGAAGAAGCCAACAACCACATAGGCCGAGCGACCAGTAGCTGAATAGATCATGACGATGAAAAGGGTGAAGAACAGGAGTGATGAACCAAGATCACGTTCGGCGACCATCACGATCAGGGCAACACCCCAGGCCAACAGAAGGGGCCCTAAGTGTTTGATGTCTGGCAGGTGGAGCGGTCCGATCCGTCGCGTGCTGATAGTGAGCAGTTCGCGCTTGTCGACCAGGAACCCGGCTAGGAAGGCGGCGAGCACAACCTTGGCGAACTCACCGGGCTGGATGCTGAACGAACCGACTCGAAGCCAGATTCGTGCCCCATTGATGTTGACCCCAATTGGGGTGAGAGGAAGAAGAAGCATGACAACACCGACAAGTGCCAGCGTGTAGCGGTACGGCTCCAACTTGCGCACGTCAGGGAGCAGGATCAGGGTGGCGGAGAAACCAGCCAAGCCAATGAAGGTCCAGGCGGCTTGGCTATCGGCCAGAGCGGGATCCAGCCGAGCGATGATGACGTAGCCCAGCCCATTCAGCAGGGCCGCTAGGGGCAGCAGAAGACCATCGGCGTTGGGAGCGAAGCGACGGACAATCAGATGGGTGGCCAACAACATGCCAACGATCATGGCCAAGAAGGGGATGATGTTGGCAGGCAGGCTGGCGTTTCGGCCGAGACTGGTGAGCCCATAGGCGGCAACCGTGATAAGCGATCCGAGAACCAACAAGCCGAGTTCCACCGTGCGAGGTCGCACAATCAGCCGCCAGTTATCTGTATGCCATCCTCGGCTTGAAGATTGTCGACGAACCCTTTTGCCTCAGATAGGGAAGACCACGATGGTTGGCTGGTCAAGAGTTCTTGTGCGGTGCCATGGAGTTCGTCAACCTGAACACCGGTAGTTTCAACCGGTGATGGGTCATACCACAAGAACCCACCGGGCCGCCCCTGCAAGATGACGACTTCTCCGTCAACGTCAGCTGCGTACCAAGCCGAACTGGCATACCACGAGCTACTCATGGTGGCGACCAGGGTCGCCCCAAGCAGACTTGCCCCAAGTAAGAGCGAGCGAAGTGGCAAGAACCAGCGCCGCTTCGACGACTTCTTGTTCTGATCCTCAGCAGCTGGTGTCGCTGAAGAGGCAGTTGGCGAATCGGTCGGAGGAGGAGGAGTGTCCCCAGCATCTTGCTCAGCGGAGTCATCCGCAGCGTTCGGTGACTCCTTCTCTGGATCGGCCGAAGTGTCGGGATCACCGCTTGCCCCGATGGCCGTCATCAAGGCATTGAGCTCGGTTGAGGCTGGCTCTGCATCGGCTGAAGCCGGCTCTCCACCGGTCCGGACACCGACGTCGGAGGGCACCGCAGCGATCTCTTGGGTCTTGGTCGGCGAACCGTCAGGACCTTCTAAGACGTCGATAACCGCCACCGTCACATTGTCCCGGCCACCAGCGTCGACCGCGACTCTGACCAGTTGGTCTGCTGCTGAGCCGCAGGTGGGGTGCGACTGAAGAATGCTGGCGATTCCAGCGTCATCGACCTCATTGGTCAAGCCATCTGAACACAGGACGTAGCGATCACCAGGCTGAACATCGATCTGGAAGAGATCAACGTCAACGTCTTCGCCAATACCGAGGACCCGGGTGACAATATTGCGTTGCGGGTGAACCTTGGCTTCGTCTTCGGTGAGACGGCCCGAGCGGAGCAGGTCCTCGACCAGCGAATGATCGTTGGTGACCTGACGAAGGACCCCGTTACGCAGCTGGTAGCCACGGGAGTCTCCAACATTGATGAGACTCAGAACCCCGGTCTCATCATCGACAACCGCAGCAACGATGGTGGTTCCCATGCCGCGGAGTTCCGGAGCAAGGGCAACGGTGAAGATTCGCTTGTTTGCGGCCTGCACAACCTTGATGAGCCGTTCAGCGGAGATCGTGCCTCGAATTCCGCCAAGCTCGGCGATCGCCAGCGCGGCGGCTCGATCACCTCCGGCATGACCTCCCATGCCATCGGCTACTGCGGAGAGTTGACCCGAAACAAGAGCACGGTCCTGGTTGGTCTCTCGGATTCGGCCAACGTGAGTGGCTGCTGCGGAGTCGATGCGGGTCACTGGAGCTCCATGACGGTTCCACCAACCTGGATTCGGTCGCCGTTGTTCACAACGACTGGCCCCGTAACCCGTTGACGATTGAGGTAGGTCCCATTTGTCGACCCTAGGTCTTCGACGATGATGCCGTGATCGGCTAGAGACACTCGGGCGTGCAGTTGAGAGATGTAGGTGTCATCCAGGGTTATCTCACAACCCGCTGCTCGACCGATGGTTAGTGTGCCGTTCACTGGGAAGCTCGATCCTGCCGTCTCGGCTGGTTCAACGAAGACCAGCGAGGGCATGGCCTTGTTCCGCGTCCGTTCAGGCTGTTTTCGAATGGCTTGCTTTCGTGATGACTTTTTCTCGACCGCGGCTGAGGCTTGCTTCCGCGAGGAATCTGCTTTCCCTGATCGAGTGCTAACAACGTCTCGCTTGGCTGGGGCATTGGCCCCATGCCAGGTTGCCTGTAGTACGCGCAAGAAGAAGAGGTAGAGAAGGGCCAACAGGCACCAGCGAAGAAGGGTGAGGAGAGCATCAGGCACGCGTAGGACACAGTACAAAGAATCTGGTCGGTGTCGGTGTGATCATCACAGTAAGCGGAAGGTCATGTTTAGGGTGCCGAAGGTGAGTTCGTCACCGTCTCGGAGGACTTGTCGCTCGATCTTGATGCCATTGACCCGGCTGCCGTTGGTCGAACCGAGGTCGACAAGGGCGTAGGAATCACCGTCTGGTTGCAGCTCCGCGTGACGTCGCGACGCGTTCGGGTCATTCAGAACAATGGTGCTCTCGGTAAGCCGTCCAATGGTTGCCGCTTCTCGACCGAGAGTCAGCTCGGACCCGTCTGGCAACTCAAGAAAGACGGGGCTCGACGACTCAGTGGATTCATCAAAGCTTGGCATCACTCGAAAGGTGCCCTCGCGTAGCTCTGGATCGGCTTGAAAGGTGATGCTGACATGTCCAAGAAAGAACAAGTCTTGCTCTTGGGCGTGCTCTCGAAGGGATCCGGCGAGTTCTCGAATCAGCGACTCTTGAATGCTGTAGAAGCGTTCGTGGTCTTCAAGTGCGAGACGAATCGAGAACTTGTTTGGGGCAGTGCGTCGACCTCGGACGTCGATGCTGCGGTTGGCGTCAACCTCGCGAATCAGCTTGCGTCCAACCTCAACAGGCTGCAGACCGGACTTGAAGGCGCGGGAGAAGATGCCTTCAACCATGCGTTCCAATCGATCCTCGAATTCTCGCAGAGCCATGACCTCACAGACTACCTCTCTCCTGGAGTCCGATGTTGGCAGAAAGGATGTGGTCAGAAACACCGCGCTCTCAGAAACACCGCGCGCTCGCGAATGACTGCCGCTACCCTCTGGAGTTCCACTCAGCGCGAGTGGCGGAATTGGCAGACGCGCAGGATTCAGGTTCCTGTGTCTTAACAGACGTGAGGGTTCAAGTCCCTCCTCGCGCACTTCACATATCTCGCAATTGTGGGACACGCTCAGGCGTCGTCCAGACGGGTGTCCTGACAGTATGGAGCGCTTGGCATGCCTACCAATCACGAGAACTACGACCGGCTGAACAATCTGTTTCGAGGCGATGCATTTGCCAAGCTCGTCGGTGTCGAGATTGTTGACTGGAGCGGGGGTGCAGCAGAGGTACGGGCAACCGCAGGCCCCGAGCACCACAACTTCGCTGGCGGGGTTCACGGCGGTTTCCTGTTTTCTGGCCTTGACGTTGCCCTTTCTGTCGCCTCGAATTCGTGGGGCCGGATGGCCGTGGCGACCTCGGTCGACATCCACTACCTGGCTGCTTCTTCGGCTGGTGACGAGCTCACGTTCACCGCTACCGAGGTGAGCCGTGGGCGCAATATGGCGACCTATGTCCTAGAGGCTCGTGGCCAAAGGAAACTCTACGCCAACGCCACTGGCACGACGTTCCGGACCAACAACTGGCATTTCGGCACCGACGCTTGGACCGAGGATTGGCGGACTCGCCACTAGATCGATCCAAGTAGGAGGCTCACCGCAGCCTTGGTTGCGGTACTCCTTGACAGGGTTGGCCCTAGGGCCCGTGTTAGTGTCTGGCCATGAACTTGCGGCGCTTGGTGGTCATGATGATGGCCTGTTCGACCCTCCTTGTCGTCCCGATTTCACCCGCCTCCGCTAGTGAACGAGGCGTCGAGCAAGGCTGGGTTGTTCCCTTTCCCCAAAGTGACGTGACCAATGCTCTTATCAGCTACCGCGTCTCCGGCGATCTGAAAACCGCGGTAGTCAATAGCTGTCAGGGCGACAGTGGTTTGACCTTCGTTGATCTCGCTACTGCCACTTCAACGCAGGTCACCGGGTCACCGGAGGGACCCTGCGAAGGTCGCGGCGATACAGAGCCCGATCCCCCGCCCTATGCGACATTCGTCCATGCCGTCGCCGATGATGGTTCAGCCCTCATCAGTCCTTCATGGGAGGGCCTCGAAGACGGTGACGCCGACGGAGGGCTACGTGACGCCGTTCTGGTTGTGGCCTAGTACAACTCGCGGTCTCCTTTGATGGATCTATAGCCGCTTGGGTTGGGCCACCCCCAGCAGACACTGACCTCTTCTCTCCCTTTGTCACGACGTGGGACATGGTCACGACTGAGGTCCACCCGGTGTCCAGCAGCCCGGTGCAGTCTCAACCAATCCACTTGAGTGATGACGGTGCAACCGTCTTTGGGACCAGTAAGACGTTTGCAAAGACTCCAGCCATCCGTGGCTCGGCCGGGTACTTCTTCTGGTCTTTGGATGTCGCTACCAGCACCCTCACCACCCTCGTTGATGAACGGCCGAACGGTGGACCATGGATGACCGTGGATGCAATCTCTGGCGATGGACACCAAGCCGTCATCTCCACCATGGGACCCGTTGGCTACGAGCCCGCATCACCCGAAGTCATCCAGCGGCAACGGCTCGCTACCCGCCAGTACTTGTGGGATGCCACGCTCACCCCACCCCCATACCCCGGCTCAGACCCAACCCTCACCAACAGCGTCGAACGCCTCTACCAAGCCTTTTTCCAACGCAAGGCCGATCTGGTCGGCCTCGACCACTGGATCACCGTGCTGCTTGGTCCGGCTGATCTGGCTTCCGTCGCCCAAGAGTTCGCGTCAAGCACCGAATTCCAAGAAAACTACGGAAACCTGTCCGAGCAACAATTCATCGAACTCCTCTACCAGAACGTATTTGGCCGACCCGTGGACCCAGCGGGCTCCATCTACTGGCAAGACCTCCTCGCTACCGGCACCAGCCGAGGTGCCGTTGTTGCGGCTATCAGCGAATCACCCGAACACATCACCCAAACCAACACCCTCGCACAGCGCGACCCTGACGAGGCAGCACTTCAACGCCTCTACGCCGCCTACTTCCTACGCGACGCCGACCCCGACGGCCTCGCCTACTGGCTCGCACAACACCGCACGGTAGTGACAATCGAACAGATCAGCGAAGCATTCGCTGCGAGCCCCGAATTTGCCAACAACTACGGCTCGCTCGAAAACGACCGTTTCATCCTCATGGCCTACCTCAACGTGGTTGGCCGCTATCCCGATCTCGACGGATCCTCTTACTGGCAACAACAACTGGATGGCGGGCTATCCCGCGGCGAACTCATGATTGCTTTCAGCCAGTCTCCAGAATTCGTCAATCTCACCACCAACCGCACCCCAACACCTTCACAACCGTAGGTTCGGATCTGACCTCGATCGGCCCATCACAACCCGGCTCAATCATTTTCGATACGCAGACCAGCTGGTTCCCTGGTTCTCTGAATCGACACGGAAGAACGCGCCACCCCAGTGGGTTGACATTCGGGTCACCTCGTTGTTCTACCATTGCCCAACAGACCAGGCAGGAATCACCATGAGCACACCACGACCGCCCAAGCCCGAGACGCTTCGATTTGTTGGAAGCCGCGGCCATGAACTGGCTGGTGTCTTGCACACTCCGGTCGGGCAGGCCAAGGGCAGTGTGCTCATGGCTCACTGTTTCACCTGCTCGAAAGACCTGCACACAATGACGCGGCTAGCCAAAGGCCTGGCCGAGGCAGGATATGCCGCCCTGCGTTTCGACTTCACTGGTCTGGGTGAGTCCGGTGGCGACTTTTCCCAAAAGACCGTGAGCGGCAATGTGTCTGACCTGGTGCGAGCCGCCACCATCTTGATTGAGCGAGGCTACGGACCCTGCGGCCTGATCGGCCACAGTCTCGGCGGAGCGGCCGCGGTGCTCGCCGCTCACAAACTCAAGACCGTTCGCTCATTGGTCACCATTGGAGCACCCAGCAATGTGAACCACATTCGTCACCTGATCACGACCTGCCCTGGCGGGGATGGGACCAGCGAGGTCAGTCTTGGCGGTCGCGTTTTTGCCCTCGACCGGGGCTTTGTCGATGATCTCGACAACCATGATGTGCTGGCACGGGCAGCCGAACTCGACCGGCCCTACCTGATCTTCCATGTGCAAGATGATGAGGTCGTCGAGTTCGCTCAGGGCGAGCAGATGTATGCCGCTGCCAGCGAGCCAAAGAAGTTCCATACCCCCGAAACTGGTGGTCACCTGCTCGGTCCAAGGCCAGCGGCTGAGGACGCACTGGCAACAATCGTTGAGTGGTTCGACGAAACCCTCTAGTCCCCATGCCTGTTCCCTAGAACTGGACGTGGCACGCTTAACCGATGCGGCGCCGCTCGATCTTCACAATTGTCATTGGTGTCATCAGCATCTGGCTGACGACATCAGCGGGAGCCCAAGGACCTGAGCGCCTGGTCGAGCTCTCCATTTCCTACTCCCAGATCGGCGACTACGTTCCCGAGCAAGATGGAGTCCTCGTCGGCCACAGCAACAAGAACGTCATAGTAGATCTGGCGGACGGTTCCGAAATTGCAGTCCTGCCAGTTGGCAATTGGCAATACAGCCAAGGCTATTTGATCTACTGCTCGGCTGGCGGAGGGTTGGAGGTCCGCCAGGCGTCCACGCTTGCGGTAGTTCAGAACGTGGCAGGTATGCCTCTTCTCCATTCCGACGACTGCACCATTGTTGACGGACAACTCTGGTTCGCTCTGCACGGCGATTTTCATAGCTCACTCGGCACCTTGAACCTGACAACGGGTGAGCTTCGAACCGAGCTTCTTGACATCTCACCGGTAGTGCTTCTGAGCCACTCCGGTCAACCCGGCCATCTCTACGTCGAGGAGGCAAACGGTCTGCTCCGCGTCTTTGACGTATCGGGTGCAACCCCCATCGAACTTGGATCAACCTTGCCTCGCAAGGTCGTCTTCAATGAGACTGGCGACCGTCTCTACGCGATCAGCGGTAACTCCATTGTCACGCTCAAGCCCAGCGATCTATCCGTCGTTCGAGAGGTCACAAGAATCCACTCCACGTCATCCACCGTTCTGCTCGCCGGAGACCGGTTTGTTGGTGTCGGGTTCAACGAGGAGACGCGAATCTCTGAAGTCTTTGTCACTGACTACCTGACCGGAAAGGCCGACGCCGTCTACTCGTTGCCCGCGTCAGCACACGGTATTGCTGTTCGGGCCGCTCCCTTTGCCGCCCTCCTCAATCTCCACCACCCGGCGAACTGGCAGTCGATCTCTGGAGAAGCTGCAATCGTCAAGATCACTCCGCCCGAAGCTGAGATCGACTTCCCCCAACTCACGACACTCGAACTATGGACCGACTCGATACCGACTGCTTTGAGAATCGATGGCCAAGTTGTCTCCTTTGAACGAGTGGACCGCGGTGTCCAATTCACTCCCCCGGCGCTACCGCTCGGGACCTACGACATCGGTATCGACTTCGCTGACGGCTCATCACTAGTCGACCACGCCGACCACACACTTACTGTCGGCTTGGGACCTGCCCGAGCAGATCTGAGTATCGTTGTCGAAGCGGCCCCCGGCGACACGGTCGCAACCTCCCGAATCATCCACGTCACCTGCACCGGAGCGCAGGATCCGGCCAAGAACATTGACGACTATCCAACGGTCGCCCCCGGGGACACCCTTTTCTATCACCCAGTAGTCGATTCTTCATGCAAGGTCGATCGCTCGAGTGGGGGAGGTAGCCCCCTTACGACCTTCGGTCCAGTCATAGACGGTCGAATTATTGACGTCTGGATTGTTGAGCAACCAGAGTTCGGTGTTGGTCCAGCAGGCGAACAGTGGGGAGTAGTTCTCAATCCGTCCGGGAACCAGGTTCCTCTCTGGGTCGGTGTATTCCAGACCACCGACGAAGGTACTTCTCGTGAGGTTGAGCTTGCCTGTCCCGGCCGCTCCGAGCAGGTCAGGGTCCCGTTCGGGGGCTTCCATCGGTTCACCAACGCCGTCACCGGCGACTGCGTCCTGCGAGCAGCCCGAGCCCCCTATGCCGTCGGTACCAGCATTTCCGAGGTCGATCTTCACACCGGAATATGGTCCACGGAGGTTGACGGCGAGTACAACATCGTTCCGCTACGAAACGACATTGCCTACTTCGTCGTAAGGGACGTCTACTACCACCCGCTCGACAGTGTCTATCAGTTCGTTATCCAGCAGTACCGAGACGTCCTGGGCCGCCCACCGGACCATGAAGGCATCTCCTACTGGGGCAACCAGATGGCGAGGGGCGAGATTCCACAATCTGCCCTCGTTGAGTTCTTCATCGACTCCCCAGAATTTGGACAAGCCGTGGCCCCAGTGTCGCGACTCTACTGGGCATACTTTGAACGGATGCCAGACCTACAGGGCATTCGGTACTGGACTGAGCAACGGCGAGGCGGTGCCAGTCTCGACTACATCTCTGGAGCCTTCGCCGCCTCTCCGGAGTTCGAGCAGACCTATGGCTCGACCCAAAACGAGCAGTTCGTTGATCTCGTCTATCGGAATGTCCTTGGGAGAACACCAGATGAAGCAGGGGCGAACTACTGGGTACAACAACTGGAGCAAGGGCTGGGCCGAGGGTCCATGATGATCGCCTTCTCCGAGTCAGCGGAGAACCTTCAGCGGACCCTGGCAACTACCCAAGTAACTGCTACCTACCTCAGCCTTTTGGCACGAACGCCAGAACCGGCAGGATTCACCTATTGGGTAGATGCCATCGAAAATGGTCTCTCACTCACTGGCCTCATCGACGCCATTCTGGATTCTCAGGAGTACGAGAACCGATTCGATATTCCACGAATCACCGGTGCCCAATTCGACCTCAATGGCCAGTCAGGGCTTCGTGCCGACACCAACCAGCCAACGACCGACTAATTCAACCTGAACGTCGTCCAGGCCAGCTTCGCTCATGATGCGGCTCATGTCCTCGGCCTGGAAGGCCTGATCGTGACCCTTGAGTCCAGCCACAGCCTTGGTTGATGGCTCGATCTTGAGATCGCTCACCACAATTCGACCACCGGGTCGAACGACTCGAGCCATCTCATTGCAGGCCCCTTGGGGATCATCCAAGTGATGCCACACAGCGGCACTCAAGGCACGGTCTACTGAATTGTCTTCCAAGTCCAAGTGCAGTCCGTCGGCGTGAACAACTTGGATCCGTTCAGACACACCGGCTTTCTTGGCGTTCTTCCGAAGCTGGTCCAGCATTTCCGTCGAGACGTCGACGGCGATGACCTTGCCCTTTGGAAGTTGCTCGGCCATCAACAGGCTATGGAACCCTGAGCCGCAGCCAGCATCCAGCACCGTCTCATCCCCAGAAAGCTGCAAGAACTCCATCAACCGCTCCTCGGGCTTACCCATCTTCCATTCAAGAACCCGACGAAGCGGGCTGGTCAAGAACCAGGCAGCGACTTGACCCTTCCGGCCCGAGAACTCCTCGTGGCTCAGTTCGCTGTCTGAGGAAACATCAGCCGCTTCCGCCACGCTGCCTGCGGAGTCAGCCTCGGAGTCGGTTGGGCCTTGTCCAACGGCACGCTGCACCATCGGAAGAAACTCATTAAGCGGCACACGATGCACCTTCGCCGCACGCTTGACCGTGAGTAATCGGCCCACCGTCTTTCTCACGGCTATGCCGCCGACACGACTCACCCCGAAGGCTTCCATCACCTCGGCAGTATCGCCATATTCGGTCAGGATGTCCGAAACACGAGTGTTCTCGGTGATCATCAACTTGGTGTTATTCATCGGGTCCTCCAGGATCATCACCAGTGTACGATCAACTTATTGAGACAAAAAGGCCTAGTATTGAGATCGAAGGGCTCGATTTTCGAGACTTATCCTGGGTGGGGCTACCGTCTTGTTGGACCAGTTCGATGACATCCGCTTACGTGACCTGATCTTCTTTGACCGACTGGTTCAACTGCGAACCATCACCGCAGCAGCCGAGGACCTCCAGGTTCCCAAACCAACTGCCAGCCGCTGGTTGGCGTCCCTGGAAGCCAAGGCTGGTCACCAACTCATGGTCCGAGGTTCACGACAACTGACCCTAACCACCAAGGGTGAATCCTTCCTTCGACAGATCCAGCCTCTCCTGGCCGGGGCCCGCACCCTGCGAGCAAGCATCCAAAGCCACCGCCCCCAAGGCACCTTGCGAGTCTCGGTTCCAATACCCATGCGGCGTCTGGTCGGTGGATCGGTGATCAGTGAGTTCCGGCGCCAACTCCCCGACGTTCGACTGGAAATCCTCATCCAGAATGAGGCGGTCGATCTGGTTCGCGATCGGATCGACATCGCCATTCAGCGTGGGCCAACTTCTGACTCATCTCTCACCGTTCGTCACCTGGCCAAGGTTCCTCTCTGGCTCTATGCGGGAACCCAAACCTCTGGTTCTGGGTCTGACACGAGAGCTCTCATCGCCGCTCCTGGTGATGAGGCCCTCCTTCAGGCAACAATGCCTGAGCTGCTTCCCGCCGCAGTAGTAGTGGACGACCGAACCTCAGTTCGCGATGCGCTCCTAGAAGGAGATGGGGTTGGCGTCCTTCCGGCCTTTCTTGGTGAGCAACCAAGAGTCAACGGACTTCTCCTTCGAAGCGGAAACGAGCCCCTGTCGATCATTCAGATTGAAGCCGTGTCCCTTCCTGAACAAGCCAACGACATTCGAACCCGTGCACTCTTGGATTTGATCGTGGTTGAACTCAAAGAGCTGCTCGGCCAGGGCTAGCAAGAAACCTTCTGGCACCGGTACAGCCTCCATATACGTGTTGTACCGGTGCCAGAAAGCGACGCTGTGGGGCGGCAACGTTTGGCTTTTGGGGTTAGGGCTGGCGCCCACGAATCTCGGCGGAAATAGCAGGCACGACCTTGTGGAGGTCCCCGATGACGGCGTAGTCGGCCTTGACCACCATGTTGGCTTCAGGATCGGTATTGATGGCCAGGATGCGCTTGGACGCAGCAGCTCCAACCCAATGCTGGATAGCCCCAGAAATGCCGGTGGCGATATAGATCTCGGGGGCAATCCTGGTGCCGGTCTGTCCGACCTGGTCGGAGTGATTGCGCCAACCATTGTTGGTGACGGCTCGGGAACAACCGACACGGCCGCCAAGTAGATCAGCCAGCTCTTCTAGGATCCCGAATCCGTCTTCGGAACCGACGCCGCGACCACCAGAAACAACGACGGGGGCAGTAGCCAACGTCACGCCACTGGTCAGAACCTGACGATCAACAACAACGGTCCTCCCAAGCTCGTCATCAAGGTCCGGCTCGAACTCTTCGACTTCACCGGCACCGGGTTCAGTGCACTCTTGGGCCGCAACCACATGGTGGCCGTAGGTGAGCAGCTTTACGTCACCAGTAAGGGTGGCATCTTCCAGAAGCGAGCCACCCCACTGGGCTCGAGTCATGGTCCAGGTGTCATCATCAGAAGGATCGACAGATAGACAGTTGGCGACAAAGCCAAGATCGGCACGGGCACCAACCTGGGCCATGACCTCATTGCCACGATCGGTGCCAATGGCCATGACCGCATCAGGTTCACAGTCTTCAATCAACGCAACCACAGACTGCCCATAGGCCTCAGGCCCGTAGTCAGTGAGGAGAGGATCACTCACCACATGAACAATGGCGGCACCACCGGCGGCGGCTTGCTCGGCTAGCCCATCGGCGCCATCACCGATGATGGCGACGTGGAGCGCAGCATCCATATCCGAAGCCAACTGACGGCCGGCGGTGAGTGCCTCGTCGTTGGCATCGTTCCAAGTTCCACGATCGTGTTCAAGAACAACGAGCAAGGTCATGACAGCACTCCGATTTCTTCCAACATGTCAACAACCGCGGCAGCGGCGGACTCGTCGGTTCCCAGAATGACGGTCTCCGAGACGGTCTCGGTTGGCTGATGAAGCCGAACCGAGCCCTGATCACCCAATGAACCATCGACCTCGCTCTGACTGAGTTCGACCTTCTTGGAAGCTAAGCGTCCCCGCATGGTTGGATAACGGGGCAGGTTGATCCCCTCCTTGATTCCCAACATGGCCGGGCGTGGCATTCGATACACCTCAAAGCCACCATCGACCTCCCGGCGAGCAACGACCTCGTCACCCTCCAGGTCGATGCCCTTGATGCCGTTCACCATGGGGCGACCAAGCTTGTTCGCCACACGAATGCCAACCTGGAAGCCACCGGCATCGGCGCTTTCGTTGCCAAACAGAATCAGGTCATAGGTGCCGTGCTCGGACTCACTGTCCTCGATAGCTGCCGCTATTGCTGAAGCAGTCCGTTGTGGATCCCAATCCGAACCATCGGTTGGGATCAGGATGATCTCGGTTGCTCCAACGCTGGCGGCATAGCGAAGTTGCTCTTCGGCCTCAGCTGGTCCCAGGGTCAGCACCGCAACCACGCCCTCTTCTCGTTCGGCGATCTGCACCGCCTCTTCCAGGGCACATTCTTCGTGTGGGCTGGTGGTGAAACCAAGGTTGGTGGTGTCGACCGATTGGCCATCTTCACTCACATTGATCTTGGCACCTGGTGAAGGCACCCGCTTCACACAAACAAGGATTCTCATGATTGCTGTCCTCTGCTATTCCCGCTAGCCCTTAAGCCGGGTGTCGTCTGGATCAAAGACCGCTCCGGTAGTGGCAACTACGGTGATTGGGAACAGTTCGTTCATGTACATGACCTGGAACTCGTTGCCAACAACGGCTAGATCCGTCGGCAGGTACCCAAGCAGCAGGTATTTGCCGTAGGCCGCACCATTGCCCGCGGTAGTAACCCGACTGACCCGGCCGTGGGTGTCAACAATACGTTCACCCTCAAGGGTCAGGATTGGTTCGTTTCCACCCTGCATGAAGCGTTTCCGGCCCTGAGAATCGGTGTGATCCTCCACGGCGAAGGTGCACATGGTGGCCAATGGACCAGCTTCACGAGCGGCCAGGTAGGCCTCCTTGCCAATGAAGCCGGCGGCCTTGACCTTGGGTCGAGCCAGTCCGGCTTCGACCGGGTTGTACTCACTCTCGAGCTCGGCGCCCATGAGGCGATAGCCCTTTTCCAGGCGCCCGGCAGTGCCATAGACACCAATACCGGCCGGTCGCATTCCAAGATCGGCTCCGGCTTCAGTTAGGGCATCCCACAAGGCGGGGCCGTCCTCCCAGGAGGTGTAGATTTCCCAGCCGGTGTCACCGACATAGGAGATACGGAACAGGCTGCAGGCAACACCGGCAACCTCGGCGTTGATGTAGGAGCCGTACTTGGAGCCATCCTGGGAGAGGTCTTGGTCGGTCAACTTGCCAACGATGGCGGGGGCATTCGGGCCCCAGACACCAATGGTGGTGACGTCCTGCGTCAGGTCAGTGAAGGTGACTGAGCCGTCGGTCGGCATGTACTTCTTGATCCAGAACTTGTCTCGGCCGCCATCAAAAGCGCCAGTGGCAATCCGGATGGTGTCCTCGGCCACCCGCATCATGGTGAGGTCAGAGTGGAAGCCGCCATCAGGGGTAAGGAAGGGAGTATAGGTGGAGGAGCCGACTGGCTTGTCCACCTTGTTGACCGCCAGGTATTCGGCAAAGGCAACGGCCCCTGGTCCGGAAAGCTCAAAGATCTGGAAGGCGCTGAGGTCGACTATTGCTGCGTTCTCCCGCAGGTTGAGAAGTTCGCCGTCAATGATGGGCGACCACCAGCGGTTGTCCCACTCGACCTCGCGTTCGGACAGCCCGTAGCGCTCGACCAGGTCAGCGTTGGAGTTGTACCACTGGGGCCGTTCCCAACCGCGAGCGTCGTAGAACTCAGCTCCCAAGGCTTCTTCGCGGGAGTAGAAGGGGCTCTTGGCCAGGCCACGACGACTCTCCCACTGCTCGCTTGGGTGAACAATGCCATAGGTCTTGTTGAAGTGTTCGGCCGAGCGGGCCCAGATGTGCTCGTCGCTCTTCTCCCAGTCATAGAAGCGGGCGATGTCGGCGCCATGTACGTCGATGACTCGGGGATAGCCGTGGGTCATCCACTCGGCAACGACCTGGGCCATGCCAGGTCCTTCCTTGACCCAGACCGCGGCGGCTGACCATAGGTTTACCACCTCGGGCATCTCGCCAAGACAGGGCATGGCGTCAGGAGTAAGTGAAAGCAAGCCGTTGATGGCGTACTTGATCTCGGCATCACCGAGCATGTCCATCAACTCGATGGCTTCTTCCATCTGCTGATCGAAGTCGTCGGGAGTGAAGGGCATTTCGGTTGGTGAGAGGGCGGCAGCATCGTTGGAAGGAATCTCATCAGGATGCATGAAGATTGGCTTGTGGGCGTAGGAACCGACTTCCATCGAGCCAGAGGACTGGCGTTCGTAGCAGAAGGTGTCCATGTCTCGGACAATCGGGTAGCCAATCTCATTGTTGGTTTCGGCCAGGATGTCCATTGGGCCAACATCGGCCATCTGGTGAACGGCTGGCACCAGCGGAATTCGGGCTCCGGCCATGTTGGCGATCCGGTTGGACCAAACACCACAGGCGATGACCACATAGTCGGCTTCGATTGTCCCCTTGTCGGTGACGACACCCTTGATGGTCTTCAGGTCATGCGGGCCTTCTTCGGTGATCAGATCCAGCACTTCGGTATTGGCAAAGACCTGAAGGCCAGAGGTCTCGATGGCCTCCTTGCGCATCACGGTTCCGGTTTCCAGGGAGTCGACGACAGACACCGTCGGACAATAGAAACCGCCAAGGATGACGTCATCATTGATGAAGGGGACAAGCTCCTTGATTTCGGCTGGGGTCAAGAGGTGGGCTTCAATGCCCCAGGATTTGGCTGAGGTCATGCGGCGCTTGAACTCATCCATGCGAGCTTGCGTCCGAGCAACCTCGATGCCGCCCGAGTCGGTGGAGAGGTCCATGTCTCGATACTGGTTAGCGCTTTGCTCACCCAACAGGGCCATTTCCTTGTTGTGGTCAACCGGGAAGATGAAGTTGGAGGCGTGCCCAGTGGAGCCGCCGGGGTTGGGCAAAGGACCCTTATCGAGCAGGACCATGTCAGTCCAGCCGAGGCGGGCCAGGTGGCCAACAAGGCAGTTGCCAACAATGCCGGCACCTATAATAACGACGTTCGCTTTTGACGGGAAGTCACTCATAGAAATTCCTCGGTAATTCTGGACCAATTTGCTTCATCACACGGTTAGTCATTTGTAGACCATTTGCTTAACCGACTGCTTGAATGGTTCGCTGGACGGTTCGCTGGACTAATAGTTCACTGTTCTGTATGGTGGAATCGTTCTGCAATGCGGAACCGCATGAAAACTACCGGACAATCGAGTCCCTGTCGAGCCCTTGGCAGAGATCGTCCACAATCCTTTGCTTGGAGCCACCCTATGGCCTTTCCCACAGACCTCGAGATCGCCAAAAGCGCCAAACTGCGCCCCCTCAACGACCTTGCTGACGAGGCCGGGATCCCAACCGATCTCCTGGAACCATACGGCCGCGGTGTGGCCAAGATCTCTCTCGATGCCATCGAAGCCATGTCAGATCGGCCAAAAGCCAAGTATGTGGTCGTCACCGCCATCACCCCCACTCCGTTGGGTGAGGGCAAAACAACAACTGCTGTTGGCCTTGGACAGGCCTTCCAGCACATTGGTTCTTCGGCCACCATCGCCATTCGCCAGCCCTCAATGGGACCAACCTTTGGTATCAAGGGTGGCGCTGCTGGCGGCGGCTACTCCCAGGTTGTGCCAATGGAGTTATTCAACCTCCATCTCACTGGCGATATGCACGCGGTGACCGCCGCCCACAATATGTGCTCGGCCATGTTGGATGCTCACCTCTATCATGGCAACGAGTCCGGCCTTGACATGTACAACATCACGTGGCGGCGTGTCCTGGATGTGAACGATCGAGCTCTGCGCAATATCACCATTGGTCTTGGCGGTCGCCTTGATGGTGTCCCGCGCGAGACCGGCTTTGACATCACCGCAGCGTCCGAAGTCATGGCCACTCTGGCGCTCTGCACATCGCTGCAGGACCTACGCCAGCGCCTCGGGCGAATCGTGGTTGGCTATACCAAGGCTGGCACCCCGGTCACCGCAGAAGAGCTGAAGGTGGCTGGATCCATGGCTGTCATCTTGATGGAAGCCATCAAGCCCAACCTCATGCAAACCCTGGAAGGCAGCCTGGCCCTCGTCCACACCGGACCATTCGGCAACATTGCTACTGGCAACTCCTCCATCGTTGCTGACCGAGTCGGCATTCACACCGCTGACTTTCTCCTCACCGAAGCAGGTTTCGGGGCAGACATGGGAGCCGAGCGATTCTTCAATATCAAGTGCCGCTACTCCGGACTTGCTCCCGATGCCGCCGTACTGGTCGCCACCGTTCGTGGGCTCAAGGCCCATTCTGGCAAACACAAGATTGTGGCAGGCAAGCCCCTGCCCGAGGCCCTCCTGGCTGAGAACCCCGACGAGGTGCATCAGGGTGGCGACAACCTCCGCAAGCAGCTGGAGAACATGCAAGTGCACGGCGTGACGCCTGTCGTTGCCATCAATGTTTTCCCCGGCGACCACGACGCTGACATCAATGCCATCAAGGAAATCGCCGAAGA
Organism: Actinomycetes bacterium; assembly: GCA_024280015.1. Lineage (GTDB taxonomy): Bacteria > Actinomycetota > Acidimicrobiia > Acidimicrobiales > SZUA-35 > JAJRQY01. Next base: position 16,277 of record JAJRQY010000125.1, on the reverse strand, counting down.
GTACGGGGCTCGCGTTGCCGTCACCACCCACTTCGCAGACGGCGGCAAGGGCGCAACCGAACTGGCCCAAGCAGTAGCCGAAGCAACAGCCGAACCCAGCGACTTCAAACTGCTGTACCCAGCAGAAATGTCACTTCGAGACAAGATCAACGAGGTAGCCACCAAGGTGTATGGTGCCGACGGGATTGACGTATCCGCCAAAGCGGCCAAGCAACTGGACACCTATGAGGCCGCTGGTTTTGGTGATCTGCCCGTCTGTATTGCCAAGACCCACCTGTCCCTGTCCCATGATCCAAAACTGAAGGGCGCCCCAACCGGCTGGACCTTGCCGGTGCGCGAAGTACGGGCATCAGTTGGTGCCGGCTTCATCTATCCCATTTGTGGTGACATGCGCACCATGCCCGGGCTAGGGAAGACACCAGCCGCCATGTCCATTGACATTGATGCCAATGGCGAAATCGTCGGACTGAGCTGAGAACCACCATGGCACTCTTTTCCAAATCGCCAGCCAGTTCCGAGGTCGAATCAGGCCAGGCCCGCGCCCATCGGTTAGCACTCACTGACAACCTCATCTTTGAGGTTGTGCCCATGAAGAGCCTTGATGGAGCCATTGGTGCCCTGCCGCCCGGAGCCGAGGTGTCGGTCACATGCTCACCGGTCAAGGGCATTGAGGAGACCCAGCGAGTCACCATGGAGTTACTAGGCCGCGGCTTCCGACCAATCCCTCATATCTCTGCCCGCATGGTTCGGGACCAGGCACATACACAAGAACTAGCCGAGTGGCTTCGCCGCAACAATCTCCGCAAGGTCTTCCTGGTTGGCGGCGATGCCGAACAGCCCGGTGCCTACCCGGATGCGGTCTCCTTCCTCGACCGTCTACTCCAGACCGACCATGGTTTGGAGACCGTTGGAGTCACCGCTTATCCAGACGGACACTCCTTTATCTCCGATCAGGCACTGGTCGACGCCCTCTTCCACAAGCAGCAACTCTTGGCCGCCGCAGGCGTGCAAGGCTATTGCAGCACCCAGATGTGCTTTGACCCCGAAGTCATTGCCGCGTGGATTCATAGCCAACGTGAGTACGGCTTGACCATGCCCATCCACCTCGGCATCTCGGGCGTGGTCGACAAGGCCCGACTCATGAAGATGGGTGTACGACTTGGCATAGGTCAGTCCCTCGGTTTCTTGAAGAAGAACCGGAGTGCAGTCATCAAGATGATGACCTCAACCTCCTATGACCCCAACGACCTGCTCTTGCCTTTGAGCGAAGACATGCTCAACCTCGGTGTTGAGGGACTGCATGTCTTCACCTTCAACCAGGTAGAGGCCACCGATGCTTGGCGCCGCCAAGAACTGGGGCAGACGCCGGCCACCCTGTAAACCTGGGGGGATATGGGGCTGCCCCAGCACATAGCTAGTCGGCGTATTCGCACAACTGGGCCCCAAGCCCATTGGCGGCCTCGACAACGCGCAGACCAATGTCATGGCTGTCATCAGGATTGGGGAAACGGTACTCTGGTCCGTGAACGTGGAGCGCTGCTTCGACCCCATTGGCTCCAAAGACTGGTGCAGCAACCGAGCAGATCCCTTCGGCGAACTCGCCCGACCCCCAGGCGTAGCCTGCGGTTCGAATCAGGCTCAGACGCTCTCGCAACTCTTCCCCAACAGTAATAGTCAATGCCGTCACTGGCGCAAGGCCTCCAGCGATCACGGCATCTACCTCGGAATCATCCATGAAGGCCAGCATGGCAAGGCCCGATGGCACCGTATGGATGGGGGCGTACTCACCCGTCCAGTCCCGGACTTGCACATCATTGTCGCCATCCACCTGGTCAAGGAAGTAGACCCAGTGTTCATCCAGGTTGCTCAATCCGCTGGCTTCGCCGATCTGTTCGGTGAGTCCAATCAAGAATGGGCGGGCAACCGCTACCAGGCTGCGCCCCTGCTGGGAGCCACCGGTAATCTCTTCTAATCCGATACCTAGCCGGTATTCGCCGCCCGACTCGAGCTGCTCGACTGCTCTTTCTGACTCCAGAGCGCCCAGCAACCTGGCGACTGTACTCTTTGGCAAGCCAACCTGCTTGGCCAGCTCGGTGACCCCGCTCGGTTGCTGGGCGAGAGCACGCAAGATCCAAAACGCTCGCTCTATTGATTGCACTCCTGCCATGACTACCAGGGTAGCTGCCAGCCATCTCACCTGTTCCGCATGGTGGAATAGTCGCTTGCTGGAATAGCCCGCCCAAAACAAACGAATGCCGGGCCCAAAGGCCCGGCATTCGCAGAACTACTTGCTTGAACTATCAGCCAGCAGCAGCTGCTGTTGCTAACCAACCATCAACCAGTTCACGGTTGTCAGCAATCCAGTCAGCAGCAAGCCCCTGAATAGCGTCGCTGGTGTCAGCTCCAGCAGCTTGCTGAACATTGGCCAGCGAGACATCAATGACGGACAAGGTCACTTCCTCAAACAGGGCCTTGGCTGCCGGGTTGGCATCCAAGAAGTCGACATTGCCAGTGACCTGAATGTCAGCGGCTACCCAGCCAAGGCGGCACTCGCCATCAATGGCAGCTCCGGGACAAAGATCCTCGCCAATAGCAGCGGTTCCCGGTGTCTGGTCATAAGACTCTCCACCCTCTTCGCCGTTCGGGTTGGAATCATCAATAGTCTCCTCGACAGAAATCCAGACAACATTGTCACCGGGAATCAACTGAGTGATGTATGCACTCGGGGTCCAGGTGTAGATAACCATCGGGACACCCGAGTTAGCCTTGTCGACGGCCTCGGCAACCATGGCGTCATAGCCAGCCAGGGTCTGCTCAATATTGTCCCAACCCGAGAATGCGATCTGGGCTTGGATGATGTTGTCACAGGTCCAGCTATCGGGGCAACCATAAATATCAGCCTTGCCGTTGCCGGGGTTGGTGTCCTCAGCATCAAAGGCGGCCAGGATGTCGGCATCGTCGTTGATCTGATCCAGGTGAGTAATGCCGTACTCATCAGCAAAGGACTTGGTGATCAGGTAGCCCTGCAGGCCACCAGCCATCATCTGCGAGCCAACAATTTCCAGGTGGTCGCCAACGGTCGTTCCGTCGGGAAGCTCCGGGGCCCACCAGCTATTGTGGCCGGGATACCAGCTATTGACCCAGAAGTCGATGTCGCCTTCGGCCATGGCTAGATAGGCCAAGGACGGGCCAAGCTCAAGCTCGGCTGGGTCAGAGACCTCATAGCCAAGCTCGGTCAGCATCTGGCGGTAGACGTAAGCCTGGAAATAGCCAGTGGACCAGTCGGCCCGGCCCATGGTGACGCTAACGCCCTCACCGGGCATGGCATGCTCGCCATCCATAGCACCATCTTCATCGTCCATAGCACCATCTTCTGGTGCCTCGGTCTCAGCGGTTGTGTCACCGGCGGCTTCGGTAGTCGCCGCAGGCTCCGCTGCATCGTCACTGCCACTTCCACAGGCGCTTACCAACAAGGCAAACACGGCTGCGATCGCGGCGAATGTGAACTTTTTACTCTTCATATACAGGTTCTCCCCTCGAAAGGTTTCAACAGAACTTAACCCATGTGACTACCCAGATCCTGTTCAGAGTGGCAAATCGTCATATGTAGATCGGTGCAACCCATCTGTATATGTCATGGCAAGTTGACGAGTTGTCCACTGATTCCCTGCTGTTTTGGCCTACCGGACGATGAGAACTTGCATCTTCGCCCGTCGAACAATCTTGGTTACCGTCGATCCCAATGGGCCCTCAAATCGTCCCCGCCCGTGCGCGCCGATGATTAGAAGATCTGCCCCGTTCTTGGAGGCCATGGACAAGATCGTGCGTGCCGTCTGGTTCTCGGTACTCACCCAGGCAGCAACCGCATCAACCCCCAACTCGCCGAGCCGAGTTCGTAGCCCGTCGGTCCGTTGGCGGGCAGTGTCGGAAAAGTAGGTATTGAGAGGGTGCTGGTCTTGAGGGGGTGTCGCCAGCCTGCTACTCATCTTCTCTGCTGCCTTGGCCCCACCAGCAATTCCGAGCACACCCGCCCCGGCCTCATGAGCAAACTTCGCAACCTCGCTCACACCAGTGGCTTTGGCTATTCCGCTCAGGAACTCCCGAGGAAACTGGATTGCGGTAACAATGCTGACGTCATCACCTGGTTCATACAGACGAGCAACCATGGTGGCTGTCTTGTCGATGTCCAGCGATCCGTCAGTGGCAATAAAAATGTGCATGAGCGTTCCTACTCAGTCAGCGTCTGTGTCTAGGTCTCAGGGTCTGATCCCCAGTCTTCGATGCATCGTTCCACAACTGGCATTGGTTGACCAGCGCGTTGGCGATCACGCTCGGAAACGAAAAGGCTGGGCGGAAGACGACGGTCGAAAGAATTGAGGTAGGCATCGCCACCCTTCTCTACTTCCTTCCACGCCGCACTGAAGGCGAACCCCGTCGGCCCGATGATGTCGCGTGTTGCCGAACCAGCCATCGGCGGAATGTGCCGTCGACCTCGGCGCCGAGAGTTCCACTCTTGAAGGAAATCTCGAATCGACACCGGTCAGCTCCTCCAAGGTAGCGCCCTACGTACACGAATCAACAGGCCCCATTCTAGTCCCGATGTTGCTGGGTGCAAGCAGACCAGTCTTGGAACGCTCACCCATTGTTCCAATGGTGCACTCCGGGCCCGAATGCTACGGTCGGCGACTACTCACCTCCTGTCTTGTGCTCGGAGGCATGGACAACAAGCAGACGGCCGCCGTTCAATGCCGTCCAAGAAAGGGACCTACGTGACTGATGCTGGCGAAGAGATTATTCGACTGGAGAACGTCTACAAGATATTCGGGCCGCAACCGCATGGCCGTGCTTTTGACCTAGCCACCTCAGGTCTCGGCAAGGAAGAAGTTCAGCGACTGTCTGGCCATGTTGTCGGGTTGGACGACGTGAACTTCAGTGTGCGCAAGGGTGAGATCTTCGTAGTCATGGGGCTCTCCGGGTCCGGTAAATCAACTGCCATCCGCATGGTCAACAAATTGCATGAGGTCACCTCGGGTCAAGTCTGGGTCGACGGTGTCGACGTGCAAACCTTGAGTGGTTCAGATCTCCAGGCCTTTCGGCGGGAGAAGATGGGCATGGTCTTTCAACACTTCGCCCTGTTCCCCCACCGCAATATTATTGACAATGTTGGCTATGGCCTCAAGGTTCAGAAGGTGCCAAAGGCCGAGCGAGACAAGGCCTCAATGCGAGCCCTCGCCCTGACCGGGCTTGAGGCCTACGCCCAGAACGCTCCAAGCGAACTATCCGGCGGCATGCAGCAGCGAGTCGGTTTGGCCCGTGCGCTAGCGGCTGACCCCGACATCCTGCTCATGGACGAAGCGTTCAGCGCTCTTGACCCCCTCATTCGGCGCCAGATGCAGGACGAGATGATGGAGATTCAGAACGAACTCCACAAGACCATCTTGTTCATCACCCACGATCTCAATGAGGCCCTCCGCATTGGTGATCGGGTTTGCATCATGAAGGACGGCCGAGTGGTGCAGATCGGCACCCCCGAAGAAATCCTCACCCAACCAGCAACCGGCTACGTTGCCGAATTTGTGCAGGACGTTGACCAGGGACGAGTCATCGAGGTGCAAGAAGTCATGCAAGATCCGATCACCCTGGCCCTCAATACTTCGATGGCCGATGCGCTCAACTCTCTGGGCGACCGGGCTGGCGTGTTCGTGGTCGACGACAAGGGTCATCCGTCAGGCCTCATTACCACCGCCGACATCGCCCGAGCCCTCAACATTGGTTCTACCGACCTGTCAAGTGCGGTTCGAACCGACTTTGACCGGGCGACGTCAACTGCCACCCTGAACGAGGTGTACGCCTCCGCCGGTCGGGGATTGCCCATTGCCGTGGTCGACGATGACGGTGCCTTGATTGGCAACCTCGATCCACGGCTGATCATGGAAGAGATGGGTCGAGTCGAGCAACTGATAGACGGCTTCGAGCGAGAGGTGTTCATGTAATGACGCTGCTACAAACCGCAATCTTGGCACAAGAAACAAGCGACGGACCCAAGATCTGGGAGAACCGGGTTCTCGACGAGTTTGAGATCCCCTTCGGAGCCTGGATGGACCAAACCGTCGACTGGATCGACGGCAATCTCGGCTGGTTGCTGGCCATCATCGAATGGCCCTTCGCGTTCCTCATCAATCTGGTAGTCGATAGCTTCCTAGAGAAATTGCCCTGGCTTGTCGTCTGCCTGGGCTTCTTCGTCCTTGGGTCTTTGGTCCGCAACGTCAAGGTCGGAGCATTCGCCGCCATTGCCTTGGCAACCTGTGGGATCCTCGGTAACTCCTATTGGATTGAAACCGCTCGAACCATTGGCTACATCTTTGTTGCCGTTGTGCTTTCGGTGATCATTGGTGTGCCTGTTGGTGTGCTGTGTGGACGGATCGACTCGGTCTGGAAGGTTGTTCGGCCAATGCTGGATGCCATGCAGGTTGTGCACTCCTTTGTCTACATGCTTCCCTTCATTTTCTTCTTCGGCATTGGACCGACCTCGGCGACCATGGTGACAATGGTGTTCGCCTTGCCACCCCTTATTCGTCTGACCAACCTTGGTATTCGCCAGGTTCCAGAAGATGTGGTCGAAGCCAGCCGGGCCTACGGCGCACCGGAGTCACGGGTCCTGCTGGACGTGCAACTCCCGCTGGCTCGCCCGGCAATCATGACCGGTCTGAACCAGACCCTTCTGCTGGCCATTTCCATGCTTGGCATCGCCGCCCTCATGGGTGCTGGTGGACTTGGACGCTTGCTCTTGCGGGCCCTCAGTGGCCAGAACGTTGCTCTGGCCTCTTCTGGTGGTCTGGCCTTCTTCCTTGTTGCCGTTGTCCTTGACCGCATGTCACAACCAGAAGAAGGTGACTCAGGCAGCCTTGGTCACCGGATCAAGATGGCTTGGGCCCACCGAAAAGACCCCGAAGTTCTTATTCCGGTTGGTAACACGACAAAGGTCGCGAAGCATGTGGCCACCGGCCCCCGCCTTGCTTCGGTCGGGTCAACGGAACGGCAATGGATCATCGTTGCCGGGGTTGGTGCGCTGATTTCTCTTGTTTCGGTATTCCTTCCCTGGGTCAGTGATGGGGCCAAGATTGGCTCCTATGGCCGTCGGGTAGATGAGTCACTTCCTGGGGAGACCTTTAGCGGACTGTCGGCCTCGGGCGGATCATTCTTCGGCTACATCGTCTTTGGGCTTAGCTTGTTCATCCTTGGGTCAGTGGTGATGACCTTGCGCGATCCCGGCAAGGGGCCTCGCTGGATGACCACCGATGGGGCCGTCATTGCCTCAATCGCCATGCTGATTTCGACCGTTGGCTATATTCTGGCGTCGCCGCCCAATGTGGTGGAAGTCTCGACCGGACTTGGGGTCTGGCTAGCCTTGGTCGGTTCCCTCATTGCTACTGTTGGCTCGGCTCTGTGGATCTCCATTGCTCCCCATACGCCACTTCATCCACTGAATGCCGATGTGGCGTGGGGACGGGTTGCCGGTGTAGGCGCCGCGACCGTTGTACTCCTGATTGCTGGCTTCTCGGGTTGGAGCTTCGACGAACGACAAGACGTTGTCTTCACCCCAGAGCTTGAGGCTCAGATCGACGAACTGAAGCAGCAAGCCAGGGACGAACCCGAAAATGCCGGACCGATTGCTGCTGAGCTTTCTTCCCTTGTTGCCAGCGCTAGTAATAGGGGAACCATCGTGACCAGCGGGTTTTCTGATCAAGGACCCCGCCTGGGAATCTGGACCCTCCTGTTGGGTGGGTTGGCCTTGGCCACGACCATGCAGGCGGCCGGCGTCTTTGGAATGGACGAGCACAAGTCCTGGATCTGGAGCACGATCACCGCTGGAGTCGGTGCCGGTACTGCCGGTATCACGGCCGCTTGGATCGGGACCCTGGTCCGATCAGCCGACCCCAACTACGTGAGCGGTATGGGCTCTTTCTTGGCCTTCATCGCGGGCATACTGATCCTGGCCTCATCCAGCCCAGTCCTCAAGGAATTCCGACGAGAACGCATCTTCGATGACTCAATCAACTTGACATCGAAGACCATCGATCTGGCCGAAACTGAGGCTCCGGTATCTGAACTGGTCTGATCGTCGGGATCACATCCAAGGCCATTCTTGCAGTTCCGTATTATGGAACTGAACCACATTGTGGGACGAACCTCTGGTTTCCCAGAGTGAACTCTGTCATACTCCAGCGATGCGCCTGGACATCGATTCGCTGCGAGCGTTCAGAACTATTGTGGAGTCTGGCAGCTTCACCGCGGCTGCATCCCGGCTCTACTGCACCCAGTCTGCGGTCAGTTGGAAAATCAAGAGGCTAGAAGAACGCCTCGGCCATCCGCTCCTGGTGCGAGGCAACAAGGGTGTCACTCTCACCGACGTTGGGCAGAACCTGCTGGTTCACGCCGAACGCATCCTGGACGCCCACGACGCCGCAGTCGCCAGCCTCGAACTCAGTGAACTGTCCGGGACCATCCGCTTGGGTTGCAACGACGAACCAATCCTCAGCGAAATGGCCGACATCCTTCGCGGGTTTGAACAAGAACACCCCAAGGTCAAGATCCACACCACGATTGCCCTCAGTAGTGTCATCCAAACCCAGCTCCGCGATGGGGAGCTTGATCTTGCCCTCATCCAAGTCATCGGTGACCAGAAGAACGATGATGACCTCGTCCTACGCCAAGACATGCTTTCGTGGTGCGTATCACCCGAGCTTGAGTTGGACGACAAACAGCCAGTTCCACTGGTGACCTATGGACCCCGCTGCACCTATCGGCCGGTAGCCGAAGAACACTTGCGAGCCATCGGCCGAGAATCGAAGGTCAGTCTTGAATGTTCCAGCAGCACCAGCGTTATTGCTGCGGTCGTCGCTGGAATTGGGGTCACCCTGTTGAACCGCAGCCACCCGGCTGCACCATCCCAGGACGAGTACTGGCTTGGTCACGGCTTGCCTGACACCTTGCCAATTGTCGATTTCGTTGCTCGTCGCAGTTCCCGTACTCGAGATCCCGCCGTTCGAGCCCTCGAAGAGGCGTTGGTCGCCAGCGCGCAGGACGGGTCAATGCTGGCGGGCAGCGCGACACCACATCCAACCAGCAAACAATGACCGATCCAGACCAATCCGCCAGCTCGTCCGGAGGCTGTGCTTGTCGCGGGGTTCGCTATCGAATCAAGGGACCGCCTCGGAGTGTCGCCAACTGTCATTGTGAACCGTGTCGCCGAATCACCGGCCACTTCATGGCAGCAACGGCGGCCAACGTCGGTGATGTCATCTTTGAGGCCGCAGAAACTCTGTGCTGGTATGACTCAACCGACACGGTTCAGTACGGCTTTTGTGGTACCTGTGGTTCAACCTTGTTCTGGCGAGCGACGGACAAGCCCGATCATCTTTCGATCACGGCAGGCACGCTGGATACACCGACGGGTCTGACAACTACCCTCGCCCTCTTTGGGGCAGATGCCAGCGATTACCACCGGTTGGATCCCGACATCGAAACCGTGGACCATGATCGCCAACTTCCTTCAACTGACACCTAGCATTCCACGATGAGCGAGCAGCAAGGTTCTTCGGAGGTCTTTGATATTGAGGCTGGTCCGTGGATCTCCGAACCAGAAGGAACCAAGGGAACTTCCATGGCTGGGGCCACCTGGGCCCTCTTCGTCGGCCTCGGCCTAGTCATGATTGGCAATGGCCTCAATGGCTCGGTCCTCGGTGTTCGGGCTGAAGCCGAAGGTTTCAGTGTTGGCGTGTCCGGCCTCATCATGGCTGCCTACTTCCTTGGCTTCTTGTCCGGTTCAAAATATGCCGAGCACGCCCTGCGAAATGTTGGCCACATCCGAGTATTTGCTGCCCTTGCTTCGGGAGCATCCAGCGTTGTCTTGGTCCAGGCCATCTCGATTGAGCCAATTACTTGGGCCATCACCCGGTTCTTGTTCGGCGCTTGCATGGCTGGCATCTATGTCGTGGTCGAGTCCTGGCTCAACGACATGGCGACTAACCAAACCCGAGGCCGCATCTTGTCGGTCTACATGATTATCAGCATGGGTGGGATTGGCATTGGCCAACTCATGCTTGGCATTGAGGACCGTTCAGGTTTCCGACTGTTCATCTTCGTCTCGGTCCTCGTCTCGATGTCGCTTCTGCCTGTGACCTTGTCCGCCACCAGCGCACCCCCACTCGTTGTGCCCGAACCAATGCCGCTGAAACGGCTGTTGAGAATCGTTCCAACCGGGGTGATCTCTAGTTTTTGGAGCGGAGCTGCCGCCGGCGTGCTGTTTGGCATGGGAGCGTTCTACGCTGCCCTGGTCGGTCTCAGCACCAGCCAGATCTCCATCTTTTTGTCGGCACCAATCTTGGGCGCCCTGGTCTTTCAATGGCCAGTTGGCTGGCTTTCTGACAAGTTTCCTCGTCGGGGTGTCATCTTCTTCGTCGCCGCCACCGCCACTGCTGCATCGTTGGCCATTCTTTTAGTCGCGGTAGATTCCGCCGCCGCGGTTGTATTCATGTTCCTATTGGGCGGAGCAATGTTTCCGCTCTATTCGCTAACCATTGCCTATACCCACGACTGGATTGGGGCCCAAGATCGATTGGGGGCAAGCGCCACTCTGATCCGAGTCAATGGAAGTGGAGCAGTCATCGGGCCATTGGTCGTTGCTGCACTCATGTCCGTCGCCGGGCCAAGCTCGTTCTTCTGGACCATCGCTGGCCTGCACGCCATTATCGCTGCTTACGTCTCGTTCCGCATTGTTTGGAAGGATGCACTACCAATGGAACGCCAGCGGGCCCATGTTGCTCTCCCTGCCCGGGCGCTATCTGGGGCTACCGGGCTTCTCCCCAGACGCCGTAAGAACAGTAACTAGCCTCGGCCCGCAACTAACCCGTTCTGCTGGACTTGAAGTAGTCGAGCTCTTCACAAGGCAGTGGTGCCTTGCCCAGGATCAGGTCAGCGGCCTTCTCGGCCAGCATCATGACTGGTGCGTAGATGTTCCCGTTGGTCACATAGGGCATGGCCGAGGCGTCAACAACTCGCAATCCTTGGGTTCCCTTGACCCGCATGGTCAACGGGTCCAGCACCGACAGCTCATCAGTTCCCATCCGAGTGGTGCACGAGGGATGCAGTGCGGTCTCGGCATCCTTGGCTACCCAGTCCATGATCTCTTGGTCAGTTTCCACCGCCGGTCCCGGCGAGATCTCACCCCGGTTATAACGATCGAAGGCGGGCTGGGTCAAGATGTTGCGGGCATGGCGGATGGCTTCAATCCATTCGCGACGATCTTGCTCGGTTGACAGATAATTGAAGACCAAGGCCGGCTTGTCGTAGGGATCACTGGACTTGATGCTGACCGAACCACGAGCATCGGAATACATCGGCCCAACATGAACCTGATAGCCATGGCCACCTTCAGGAACCGAACCGTCATAGCGAACAGCAATGGGCAGGAAGTGGAACATGAGATTGGGGTAGGCAACATCATCGTTGGAACGAATAAAGCCACCGGCTTCGAAGTGGCTGGTGGCAGCTGGCCCCTTACGGAAGAGCCACTGCAAGCCAATAAAGGGTTTGCGCCAGTGGGCAATATAGGGAGCCATCGATACCGGCTCTTTGCAGCCGTATTGCACATAGACCTCAAGATGGTCCTGCAAGTTCTGACCAACACCAGGCACATCAGCCACCACATCAATGCCAAGTTTCTCGAGGTCTGCGGCATTGCCAACGCCCGACAGTTGCAAGAGTTGGGGCGTGTTGATTGCTCCTCCGCTGGAAATGATCTCCGCACCGTGATAGGTCGTTGTGCTTCGCGTCTTACCTAGGAAGCGTCGCTCGACCTCAACTCCGGTTGCCCGATTCCCGTCGAAGTGAATCTTGGTGGTGAACGCCCGGGTGATGACCTCAAGGTTTGGCCGGTCCATCACCGGATAAAGGTAGGCCCGGGCCGCACTCATACGTCGACCACGGAGACGGTTGGCATCAAAAGGAGCAAAGCCTTCTTGCTGGTAGCCGTTGACGTCTTTGGTTAGCGGATGACCTGCCTCTTGGCAGGCGGCAAAGAAAGCTTTGAAGAGGGGGGAGGTCGCCGGACCTCGTTCCAGAACGAGAGGCCCTTCGGTTCCCCGGTACTCATCACCGTCCGCTGCGTCGCGTCCGGCTTCACCACTGTCAGACTCATCACTGGCAGACTCACCACTGACGGCGAGGCAGTTCTCCATCCGCTTGAAGTAGGGCAAGCAGCTGGCGTAGTCCCAGCTGCTCATCCCCTCATCAGCGGCCCAGCGCTCATAATCCAACGGGTTGCCCCGCTGAAAAATCATGCCGTTGATGGACGACGACCCTCCAAGCACCTTGCCCCGAGCGTGATAGACCCTGCGCCCGCCCATATGGGGTTCGGGTTCTGACTCGTACTTCCAATCGTAGAACCGGCTCCCGATGGGGAAGGTCAGAGCCGCAGGCATATGGATGAAGACGTCCCACTTGTAATCGGGGCGACCCGCTTCGAGAACCAGAACCTGGGTATCGGGGTCTTCGCTTAGACGATTGGCCAGGACGCAACCAGCAGATCCGCCACCAATGATGATGTAGTCATAGATCTTCGTCATGAGCTGATGCTAATACGCCGCGTCCGGCATCTCAGACTTGCGGCGCCCAACGAAATCCAAGAGTTCTTCGTCAATGGCGGAGTCAAGAGGTGGTGGCTCGTAGTCGGCCAGGAGCTTCTTCCAGCGAACGTTGGCTCGCTGGGCGGCATCCAGGCGGCCATCCTCTTCCCATTGCTCAAAACTGTTGTTGTCAGCAATTTCAGAGCGATAGAAGGCACTCTCGAAGTTCTTCAGAGTGTGAGCATTGCCAAGGAAGTGCTCGCCCGCAGGATTGGTTCGGAAGGCGTCCATGGCTTGGCCGTTCTCCGACATATCAATACCTCGGGCGTAGACCTCCATCATTCCCAGCTGGTCGGCGTCCATGATCAGCTTTTCGTAGCCAATGCTGAGTCCGCCCTCCAGCCAGCCTGCGGCGTGGAGCACAAAGTTCACTCCAGCATTCACCGTTGGCAGCAAGGTTGAGGCTGACTCATAGGCTGCCTGGGCATCGGGAACCTTGGAGGCCGTGAACTGGCCACCAGAGCGGAAGGGAACACCAAGCCGTCGAGCAAGTCCTGCCATGACATGGATGGCTTGGCCAGCTTCGGGCGTACCGAAGGTTGGTGCACCCGTTGCCATTGACATGGAGGAGGCAAAGGTGCCAAAGATGACAGGCGCACCGGGTCGAACCAGCTGATAGTACGCCATGCCAGACAGGGCCTCAGCCAGGGCTTGGGCTGCCAGGGCAGCGACCGTCACTGGCGACATGGCACCAGCCAGGATGAAGGGGGACATGATCGAAGCCTGATTGGCCTCGGCATAGACGGTTGCCGCACCCAGCATGGTCGCGTCCCAGCGCAAGGGCGAAGACGCGTTGATGAGTGAGGTCATCACGGTGCGATCTTGCAGGTCTCCGCCGAAGGCAATGCGGGACATCTCCACTGAATCCGCAGCCCGTTCAGGAGCGGTCACCGAGCCCATATAGCCCTTGTCGCTGTACTTGATGTGGGAGTAGACCATGTCCAGGTGACGCTTATTCACCGGGATGTCCACTGGTTCACAGACCGTGCCACCGGAGTGATGCAGTTGTGGAAGCGAGTAGGTCAGCTTGACGATATTCCGGAAGTCTTCGAGGGTGGCGTAGCGGCGGCCATTGTCCAGGTCCATGGCGAAGGGGGAGCCATAGTTGGGGGCAAACACGGTGGTGTTGTTGCCAATGGTGACGTTTCGTTCGGAATTGCGGGCGTGTTGCACATACGAACGTGGTGCGTTGTCCTGGATGATTTTGCGGCACATCCCTTTTGGAAAGTGGACCACATCGCCTCGGATGTCAGCGCCAGCATCCTTCCAGAGTTCAAGAGCGGAGGGGAAGTCCTGAAAGGCAACACCGACCTCTTCCAGAATAGTTTCGGCGTTGGCTTCGATCTGGGCGTAACCAGCCTCATCCAACATGTCGACCGGGGGCAGTGTGCGTTCCAGGAAGGCAACTGACTTGGCTGAGGACGTTGCTCGAGCCTCTTGGCGGCCCTTTCGCCCTCCGCCGCGGCGACGACGAAGCTGCTTGAGCTCAACACTCTCGGAGTTCGGTGGACTAACCCTTGGCTCATACCCTGAGGATTCTGTCTCTGCTGAAGGCTCTGTAGTCAACCCAACTCCTACTCTCGTTTGCGGCGGCGTCCGCCCCGTGCTCGGCCACCACCAACAGCTGCATTCGGATCGCGGTACTCACTGATCCAGGCGGCACAGTTGGCGTCGGTCCCCATCAAGACGTCAGCAGCCATGACCGCGGTCTTGGCTTCAGAATGCAAGGGGTTCATGATGGCCGACGTCATGCCCGCGCCGATGGCCATCGACAGGAAGCTGCCGGTGATGTTGTGTCGGTTCGGCAGTCCGAAGCTGACGTTGGAAGCACCACAAGTGGTATTGACTCCAAGTTCGTCGCGAAGACGGGCGACCAGGGTGAAGACTTGTTGCCCGGCGGTGGCCATGGCGCCAATGGGCATGACCAGTGGGTCAACAACAACGTCACAGGTTGGGATGCCGTGATCATTGGCTCGCTGGATGATGCGCTTGGCTACTTCGAAGCGAACGTTCGGGTCTTCGGAGATTCCGGTGTCGTCGTTGGAAACGGCTACTACCGCGGCACCGTGCTTGGCCACGAAAGGCAGAACCCGCTCCATGACTTCTTCTTCCCCGGTGACAGAGTTGACGAGGGGTTTTCCTTCGTAAACCGAGATGCCCGCTTCGAGCGCTTCGATGATGGAAGAATCAATGGACAGCGGCACATCGGTTACCGATTGCACCAGCTTGATAGCTTGGGCCAACAGGGCTGGTTCGTCAGCCAGCGGGATTCCAGCATTGATGTCCAGCATGTGAGCACCGGCGGCGACCTGGGCCAGGGCGTCGGCTTCGACCCGACTGAAATCACCAGCCTTCATTTCGGCGGCCAACAGCTTGCGGCCTGTGGGATTGATGCGTTCACCAATCATGACGAATGGCTTATCAAAGCCTATAACAACTTCCTTGGTGGCCGAGCTCAAAACGGTGTGGGTCATATCAGGCTGCTTTTCGTCGTTCAGTTATGAGTTCGGTTGCCATAGATGCAGCGATGGCAGCATCGCGGCAGTAGGCATCAGCCCCAATGGCTTCACCGAACTCTTCGTTGAGGGGCGCTCCCCCGACCAGAACAATGTAGTCATCACGTATGCCACGCTCCGACAGGGTGTCGATAACAACCTTCATGTAGGGCATGGTGGTGGTGAGAAGGGCGGACAGTCCGAGGATGTCTGGCTTGTGCTTCTCTAGGGCTTCCAGGTACTCATCCACATCGGTATTGATGCCAAGGTCAAAGACTTCAAACCCGGCGCCTTCCATCATCATGGCCACCAGGTTCTTGCCAATGTCGTGGATATCGCCCTTGACCGTTCCGATCACGACGGTACCGATTGGTTCGGCCCCGGTTTCTGCCAACAGAGGTCGCAGGATGGCCATGCCGGCCTTCATGGAGTTGGCAGACAGAAGAACCTCAGGGACAAACAAGATGCCGTCGCGGAAGTCAATGCCAACAATGCGCATCCCTTCGACCAAGACTTCACCCAGGACCTTGTCTGGTCCCCAACCCCGAGATAGGAACAGGTTGGTTCCTTCGGCGATCTCATCAGCCAAACCATCGTAGAGGTCGTCCATCATTTGGGCACGAAGGTCATCGTCGTTCAGGGCGCTGAGATCAATCTCTTCGTCGTCGAAGTCTTCTTCGGTCTCGGTGTTCACATCATCGGGCATGGTTGACGACCTCCGTTCTACATTGTGGAACGGTACCGTATCACGGAATCCTCTGCCCGTCGATGGCTGATTTATGCCTAGTCTGCAAGCTCTCGTTGTTGAGCGAGAAGCTCACCGGCTCCCCAGCGCTGGCCTTCCAAGGCCAGCAGAATGGCCGCCAGATTGTCATCTCGGATGCGTTCCAGTTCACGTATGGAGTACTGGCCTGACTGTGCATCAGACTGGTCAGCAATGCGGTCAATCAGCTCATCAGTCAGTTCGGGCACATCGGTGAGCTTGGACCAGGGCCAGTTGAGGGCTTCACCAAACTGGGATATGAAGTGACGCATCCCGGCTTCGCCTCCGGCGACTCGATAGGTCTCATACATACCCATCTGAGCCCAGCGCAGG
>JAJRQY010000002.1 GCA_024280015.1 Actinomycetes bacterium | reverse complement strand
GATCAAGCCGTGGGCAACGTCGACTCGAAAACCGTCGACACCTCGGTCGAGCCAGAAACGGAACACCGACTCGAACTCGGCCCGAACCTCAGGGTTCTCCCAGTTAAGGTCGGGCTGGCTTGGGTCAAAGAGATGGAGGAACCATTCGCCGTCTTCTAGGCGTGTCCAGGTCGGTCCACCAAAGACACTGGTCCAATTGGTTGGTGGCCCTGCTCCATTAACTCCTCGGCCGGGACGGATGTGGTAGCGCTGTCGCGCCGGGTCTCCGATTGGGGCCGCTATTGCTTCAACGAACCAGCGATGTTCACTTGAGGTGTGGTTTGGCACCAGGTCGATGATGACTCGGATCCCAAACTCGTGGGCTTCAGCGATGAGAGATTCCGCATCGGCAATATTTCCATACCGAGGTTCGATCTGGCGATAGTCGCTGACGTCGTAGCCACCGTCATTGAGTGGAGACTGGTACCAGGGATTGATCCACAGGGCGTCAATCCCCAGATCCCGCAGATAGGGGAGGCGAGTCCGTAAGCCGTTGATGTCGCCCGTACCGTCAGCATTGCTGTCGGCGAACGAGCGAACATAGACCTGATAGACAACACCTCGTCTCCACCATGGCACCGAGTGCTCCTCCGAGTTGCCTATCAAGGATTCGCCAGTGGATTGATACTCAGACATAGGAGGGTAAGTGTGCCCGTAGAGTCGCTGCTGCGACACCCCCGGGTGCGAAGAGAGTTCGCTCAGCGTGTGAGTCCCTTGGCCCCGAAGTGGCGGCTTTGTTGTCTCTAGGTGCTGTCCTGTCCGGGCAACACCATTCCCGATTCATAGGCAGCGACAACAACTTGCACACGGTCTCGCAGACCGAGCTTGGTGAGAACTCGCCCGACATGGGTCTTGACTGTGGTCTCGCTGACGAAGAGTGCTTGGCCAATCTCGGCGTTGGAGTAGCCCTTCGCCAACTCCGACATCACTTCGACTTCACGCTGAGTCAGCTGGTCAAGACCAGGAATCTCCGCGGTGGCTGTTGGCTCCGATGAGCTTTCTTGGTATCGGCGAATGAGCCGCCTGGTCACACTCGGTGCAAGCAGCGCATCGCCCGAGGCGACGACTCGGATGGCGTTGATCAGATCTTCCGCCGGGGTGTCCTTCAAGAGGAACCCGCTCGCTCCGCCCTGCAAGGCAGCAAAGACATACTCATCAAGATCAAAGGTCGTCAAGATGATGACCCGTGGACCATCAAGTCCGACCAGCTTGGTTGTTGCCTCAACCCCATCCATGCGCGGCATGCGGATGTCCATCAGGACAACATCAACCTTGGCTGCGGGAATGCGCTCGATGGCGTCTTGCCCGTCCTTGGCTTCGACAACAACGTCGATGCCAGGCTCGGTTTCTAAGATCATTCGGAATCCAGTCCGAACCAGTTCCTGATCATCTACCAGAGCAACCCGAATCGGCTGTGTCGCCGTCATGGACCAACCACAGTGGAGTTGAACGAGGGCGCGAGTTTGGAGAAATCGGTCAGGTCCTCGGTTGGATCAATGGGAAGGCTGACCTGAACCCGAAACCCGCCGCCAACCCGGGGCCCAGCTTTGAAGACCCCGTCCAAGAGTTCCACCCGCTCTCGCATACCGATCAGTCCATGGCCATCACATTCTGGTGCGGCGGCACCCCGACCATCGTCCTCGATCACAATGGTCAGCATCTCCTCTTCGAAGGTTCCGCTGACCGATGTCTTCACGTTTGGACCTCCGTGCTTGCGTACATTGGTAAGCGCCTCTTGCACAACACGATACGCAGCTGCACCGACTGCGCAGGGCATGGGCTGGGGCTCACCAACGGTTACGAACTCGACATCAAGACCACTGTCGGCGGCCTGTGACACCAGTTCGGTGATCGTGGTTGTTCCTGGGCTCGGTCGCCACTGGGTCTCCTCAGCATCACCATCGACACCGCTGCGGAGGATTCCCAGGATTTGGCGCATTTCTCCCAACGACTGCCGTGCCGCTCCATCGATGTTGGAGAGAACTTCCGACACCCGTTCGGTCTCGGGAGCTTGAGTTGTTGACGTTTCTAGGATCCGTCGTCCGGCACCAGCCTGTATGACGATGATGGACAAGCCATGAGCAACAACATCATGAAGCTCTCGGGCCACTCGATCTCGTTCTCCCCGGATGGTGGCGAGCCGGTCGGCGGTTCGGCGTTCCTCGGCCGCGGCCAATTGTCGGTTTGAGGCCTCCAACAGGGCCTGATTGGAGTTGACGTTGAGCGCAGCCAGAATCGGTACGGCAATCGTCCAGGCGACCAGGGGCAGAACATACAGAGCGGCTTGCCCGGTTAGGACGCCATAGATGGCAAAGGACATCAAGAGCATGCCACTGGTGATTGCGGCCCGCAGTCCGGCGGCCTTTGGTCGGTAGATCACAGCGCTGTAGAGGACGACCATTCCGGTAATGGTGGTTATCGGCAGATCCAGGAGCCAGGCGATCATGGTGGTGGCGGTCCCAACGGCAAGAACGGCCAAGGGGTAGGACCGTCGGAACACGATGACGAGTGGACTGCCGAGAATGATGAGCCAATGGAGGATGCTGGTAGGGGCAATAACGTCGTCGTTGACGCCACTGGTCTCGGTTGCCAATCCCTGGACGAGCTGGATGGCGATGACCATGAACGCGAGAAGGACATCGGTTGTTCTCGGGTGGTCTCGAAACCAGGCCAAATTTGGCGCCATAGTCAGTGAACGTAGCGCCTCTTGGCCCATCAGTCGTCCCCCTCAAGGATGACTTTGCTGGCGAGAAGGATGAGACTAGGGGATGAATCTGAGGTTGGAGAAGCTCACATTTGCGGTTGAGCCAGTCTCCGGAGCCGGGACCTCTTAGACTGCGGCTCGTGCTTTGTACTTCGTGTGGGATGACCATTCCCACCGGTGCTCGCTTCTGTCCTAGTTGTGGAACTTCAACCGCGGGAAGCGACGAGGAACGCCGTGTTATCACGGTGTTATTCGCCGACATCGTTGGCTTCACCGCTCTGTCGGAGTCCATGGACCCTGAAGAAGTCAAACGCCTCGTGGACCGCTGTTTTGAGCGGCTTGCCCGAGATATCACGGCTTTTGGTGGTGTGGTTGACAAGGTGCTTGGTGACGCCATCGTTGCCCTTTTTGGTGCTCCTATTGCTCATGAGGATGATGCCGAGCGGGCCGTGCGGGCTGGTCTGCGTATGCAGCAGTCGCTCAAGAACATGAGCGAGGATGCGGGACATCAGATTCGGATGCGAATCGGAATTAATACGGGTGAGGTCCTGGTCGGGACTTCATCGGCGGGTGGGGACTACACCGCCATGGGCGATGTCATGAACTCCGCTTCGCGGCTCGAAGGTCTGGCCGACCCCGGCCGGGTCCTTGTTGGCCAAGCAACCTATCTCGCCACCCGAGAGTCTATCTCCTATAGCCAGGTCGGCCTTTTGGAAGCGCGTGGGAGGGAGGAAGGCATCGAGACTTGGATGGTGCTTCGGGCGACGCGCCCTCCCGGCATGCGGACCCGTCCCTCAACCGATTTTGTTGGACGAGACTATGAACTGGATCTTCTCTTCGCCCAGGCCCGGGCTGCCATCGAACTGAAGCGGGCCCAGTCAACACTGATCTTGGGTGAAGCCGGCATGGGTAAGGCCAGGGTGGCACGCGAAGCGGCCAATCTGATCGCCAACCATTGGGGTGCACAGGTTTTTGCTGGGCGTGCACTGCCCTATGGCGAAGCCAACGTTTGGTGGCCCATCGGAGACATTGTCCGATCGGCCTTCTTCATTTCTTACGACGCTTCTGCGGAAGAAGCCCGAGCCATCCTGACGAACTCGTTACCCTCGCATTTGGCGGCAAAAGCGGTCTCGGATATCCCCCGTACGGTTACGGCCCTCATGCATGCCTTGGGCTATGAAACCCCGCTTCGGGGTGGGGACGGAACCAACAACCGGGCCGAAGTCACGCTGGCCATGGCACGATTGTTAGAAGCTGAACTGGCGCGCCGACCAGTGGTCATCATGCTAAGTGACATGCACTGGGCCGGCGAACCAATCTGGGACCTCGTTGGTCACATGCTGACCGAGCACTGCCAATCTCAACTGATCATCTTGATGACTGCTCGGGCAACAGAAACCCTCGATCTTCCCCAAGGTCGCCATGGGTCCCTGGTACTCCAACTTGGCCCCCTCGATGAGGACTCATCGCGGGCCTTGCTTGCCCAACTTGGCGTTGATCTTCCCGATGACGTGTCGGCCGAGCTGGTTGAGCGAAGCGGAGGCAACCCGTTCTTCCTGGAAGAGCTAGCCGAGTTCGTTACCCATCAACGCAAGGGCGAAGCGAGCGAAGTCGTCGCCGAGATGGGTTCGGGCCGTCTCGGTTCGATGCCAGACAGCCTGCGCGGGCTTGTCGCAGCCCGTCTGGACCAGCTGGATTCACGATCTCGGGCGGTGCTGGAAGCAGCGTCGGTTCTTGGCCGTTCCGGTCCGGTGGACGGCCTGCGAACCATGCTCAAGAACTCCCTTGGATTCGAAAGCATTTCGGAGGAGCTGACAAATCTAACCAACGACGACCTCCTCAAGATCTCCGGTCAGCGCTATGAGTTCCGTTCGGACATGATTCGCGACGTTGCCTACGGCACGTTGACCAAGACCGTGCGAGCTCAAAGCCACGAAGGAATTGCTCGCTACCTGGAGAAGGCGGTGGCGGTTGGCGAGCCTCGAAACTCCGCCGTTGTTGTCATTGCCGACCATTATCGACAGGCGGCCCAGCTGACGCGAGAACTCTCCAACGTTGCTGGCCTAGATCGGGACTATGTCACTGACCGTGCCCTGCATTGGTTGGCAGAGGCTGGCCGCCGTGCCCTCGTCGCTGACGAGCCAGTCGAGGCGGAGCGTTGGTACTCCGCAGGTTTGGATCTTGTTTCGCTGGATCCAATCAAATCACAGTTCCTGTACGGCCGGGCCAAGGCCCGCTGTGAGGTGCGCGACATCGTCGGCTGTCGGAATGACCTCGATCGATTGGATGAGATTGTCGACGCTGATGACTTGCTGGCGGCCAAAGCAATGTTGGTGCGGGGCGACATTGACCGAAAAGCCAATGATCTTGATCAGGCGGTCGATCGCTTAGCCGAGGCTGCCGCTCGGCTGCACGAACTTGGTGATCATGCGGAGGAGGCGTTGGCCCTGCGATTGCTTGGTTTGGCCGAGGTGTTCCGCAGTGATCCTGAGACGGCAACCGCCGCGTTGGAAGAAGCGGTTCGAGTGGCGGGAGAGTCTGGTGAGCGCCGAGAAGAAGGGTGGGCTCTGCAAAGCCTTGCCTGGTTCATGTTCCGGGTTGGACGAATTCGTGAAGCCAAGCGGCTTATCAAGATGGCCGAGGAAATATTCACGGAGTTGGATGATCGCGGTGGCTTGACTTGGACGCAGGGGCTCGCCGCCTGGGTCGCCTTCCACCTTGGTGAATGGGACCGGGCTCGCGCCCTGATTGACACGGTGCTTCCCGAGACTCGTCGACGAGGCGATGACTGGGCCGAGGCCATCATTCTGACGCTGCTCGGATCACTTGAGCTTTGGGAAGGGCACGCCTACCGGGCACTTGAGGTTGCTCGTCAGAGCCAGATGGTTGGTGAGCGGGCCAAAGACATCGGCCTAATAGTTGATGGAAAGACCGTTGAGGGTCGGGCTCTTGTTTCTCGCAAGCGTGTGGTTGAAGGGACCGCCGCCTTAGAGATGGCGTACAACATGGCCGAACGTGATCGCGATGTCGAAGCCAGTCGACGGGCTGTCATCGCCAACTGTTCATCGGCCGCCAGATTGGGTGAGTCCGAGCGGGTTATCCGGTGGGCGGCGCGCTTTGATGAAGATCAGGCGGACATGGAATTGCTTGGAGCGAGAGATCTCTCGGTCTCGCTCGCTCTTGCCCTCCTCCAGAGGGGAGCTCTGAACGAAGCCGAGGAGCAGCTCCGCTGGATTGATGAAGATGACAGCGAGTCCGGTGTCGATGACTACAACTCCTATGCGCTGGCGGTATCGGCCATGATCGCAGCGGCAAAGGGTGATCTATTGGCAACCGAAGAGCGGGCTCGGCGAGTTCTTGAGGGGACTTCCACCTACCTGGATCGAGTTTTTGCTCGGCTGGCCTTGGCTTTGCGGGACAGCATTTTGTTCGACCAGTCAGGAATCGATCATCAACTCGAAGAAGCCCGCTCAATCGTTCGAGGGACCGATGACTTGCTAACCCCACTCATGATTGATCATGCTGGCGGAGTCCTTGGCCGTAACGATTTGCAGAAGGCAGAAGCTGCCTTGCGAGCG
Organism: Actinomycetes bacterium; assembly: GCA_024280015.1. Lineage (GTDB taxonomy): Bacteria > Actinomycetota > Acidimicrobiia > Acidimicrobiales > SZUA-35 > JAJRQY01. The sequence continues at coordinate 38,671 of JAJRQY010000002.1, read as the reverse complement.
GCTGATGTTGACCCTGATGGATGGAACCAGATTTGGTCACTAACAAGACCATCAGAGACGGGCGAAACCGTTTCTCCCTAGGTGGTGGTTGTCTCGGCGTCGCCGACAACAGTTGTCGGCGAAGCCTCAGTAGTTGGAGGGATAGAGAGTTCTTGGCCAATCTTGATGGTGTCTGAGTCGGTGATGGCATTGAAATTTGCCAGTTCTTTTGTGCTCACCCCGAACCGCTCGGCAATGATGGAAAGTGAGTCGCCAGACTGAACCAGGTAGGTCAGCTGCTGAGGAGCCGTCGTTGGCGGAGCGGTGGTGGCGGTGGTCACCGGCTGGGTAGTCACAATGATTGAGCTTGTGGTTTGAGTGGCCCCATCTGAGGGTCCGGAACGTCCACAACCAGCGAGGAACAAAAGACTGACCGTGATTGCGGCCGCGAGACGCGTGGAGCTTACGTTCCTGCCCTGGCCGGCAATCCTTTCTGGTTTTGTGTTTGGCGTCATCTTCTGTGCCCAGACCCCGGCGATCATCGCGTCTCCCTTGTTCAACATGAATCGTCTTGGGCAGAGTATGGCACCTCATCTACTGTTTCGTCTCTTCCCCGACTTCCGCTTTTTCTGGCGTTCACCATCACGACGACCCTGAACGTCTGCCCGACTGCGTGATTCGGCTCGCCGCGAGAAGTCTTCCAGCTGTTCATCTTGGAGTTTGAGCTCGGCATGCAGGTCTTGCCAGTGTTCGAGGCGGCGGTCCTCGATCAGTCCGTCCATTCGAGCAGCGGAAACAGCACAGCCTGGTTCGGCTTGGTGCTCGCAGTCAGCGAATCGACAGTTCTCAACCGCCTGGGCGATTTCGGGGAAGGTCTTGGCTAGCCCCATATGACTTTGCCAGAGGCCAACCTCTCGAATGCCTGGGGTGTCAATGACGATGCCGCCATGTGGCAGGGGGATCAAGTCTCGGGTGACCGTGGTGTGCCTGCCGCGGCGGTCAGTGGCCCGGACCTCACCGGTTCGTTGCACGACTCCATCAGACAGCTCGTTTACCAGGGTCGACTTGCCGATACCCGACAATCCAATGAGGGCAATGGTTCGTGTTCCCGTGAAGAGTTCTCGGACTCGGTCAAGGCCTTGACCAGTGATGGTTGAGGTGGCGATGATCTCCACGTCGGGGGCAGCCCGTTGCACGGACGCAATCGCCTCGTCTTCATGGCTTACCTCATCAGCCTTGGTGAGCAAGATGATCGGACGAGCACCACTATCCCAGGAGATCACGAGCTGACGCTCAATCCGGCGCAGGTTCAATGGTCTATCCAGACCGTGCATGACAAAGATGTCATCAATATTGCTGGCCAGGATTTGAGGCTCTGGAACTCGGCCCGGTGCCCGCCGACTGAGTGCGGTCCGCCGTGGCGCGATCTGGCCGATGGAGGGCCCATCTTCTGGGTGTTCCACCACGGTGACAAAGTCGCCAGTCGAAGGAGCAAGGCCGGTGGTCGAACGCACCGAACTTGATGCCGCCAGAACTGCTTCTCCACCGGTGAACACCAGGCAGAATCCGCGACTGGTGCGGGCAATACGACCGCGGCTCAAGATGGGGGCGGTTGGCCCATCTGGATCAGAGGGTTGTGCGGCTTGTGACGCCCATTCCTCCAGCTCGTCATCCCAACCCAACGACTGGAGATCGGGTGTGAGCAGGGCGAGATCGTCGGTCATGAATCCCTGGCCGCCGCAAGATGGTCCTGTAAGAAGTCCCGTTGTAGGAGTAGCAGGTTCTCGGCTACGACAGCTTGGGGGGTCATGTGGGTAACCCCGGAGAGGGGGAGTACTTGGTGCTGGCGGCCTGCAGCCAGAAGGGCTGAAGACAGCAGAAGCGTGTGAGCAGCAACGACGTTGTCATCGGCTAGTCCGTGAATAATCAGGAGAGGGCTCCCCAACCCAGCAGCCTCGTCAAGAAGGTCGCTGCGTTCATAGTTTTCTGGATAGGTGTCAGGGTGACCAAGATAGCGCTCGGTGTAGTGGGTGTCATAGAGACGCCAACTGGTAACGGGAGCACCAGCAACGGCCGCCTGAAACCGGTCGGGTCGGCGCAGAACTGCCAGAGCAGACAGATAGCCACCGAAAGACCAGCCGCGGATCCCAACACGGCCCAGATCAAGGAAGGGGTAACTAGCAGCGGCCGCATCCAATGCCTCAATCTGATCATCAAGCACGGGCTGAGCAAGGTCTCCCCAAACAGCTCGTTCGAATTTGGGGCCCCGTCCTGGTGTCCCGCGCCCGTCGACGACCAGAACAGCGAAACCTTGGTTAGCGAACCATTGGGAAACGAGGTGGGAGTTTTGAGTCTTGAGCACGCGTTGAGCGTGGGGTCCCCCGTATGGATCCATCAAGACGGGGAGGGGGGTCTTGCCATCATGGTCTTGGGGAAGGAACAAGGCGGCGTTGAGTTCGGACTGTCCCAGACGGAGGTAGGTGGGCTTAGCCTTGAGTAGCGGCTCCTCGGCCAGATTGGTAATGCTGGCGGGGCTAAAGGAAGCAGGGGTAACAGTTCCGCTTTCACCCTTGACCTCTTCAGCACCCCAACGATGCAGTGACGTGCTGGTCTGAGATTGATCGGCGAGTGACGAGATGATCGCCAAGGTGGTGCCTCCGGAGACGGCGTGGTGAACGCCGGGCTGGTCGGTCAGTTGGCGCGGCGGCTCGCCAACGAGCGACAACACAACAAGATGTATCTCTGTTGGGTCAGTCGAGACCGTGACGAGAGCCTCATCACCTTGAACGGCGACAATGGAGCGCACCTGAGCGTCGGAAGGACTGAGCACCTTGCCGTTGAGGCACAGGACTCGATTGTCCAGGTGATCTGAGCGATCTTCAATGGTGAGCAGGCCGTGGGTGGAGCGGGTTGGTGAGCCGGGGACCAGCTCGACCCAGTGCTCATCTTGGATCTGGTGAACCTCGGTGACTGCGAGTGTTTGTAGATCCAGTTCAGCGATCGAGAGACTCCGTTGGTTTCGAGGTTGGCGAAGTAACAAGGGTGGACCGCTGGTGTCCCATTTCACATTGGCCAAGTACTCGAATCGGCCTTCCCGCCAGTCGATTGTGGACTGTTGCCCGTCAAGTTTCACCAGAGCAAGGTCGACGGTGGCGTTTGCGGTTCCGGCCGCGGGATAGCGAACTTCATTCGGTTCACGTTCGGGATGAGCCGGGTCACTGATCCAACGGCGTTCCAGTGGTGATTCATCGACGCGGGTGGCCAGAAGGGCATCGCTGTCTGGCGACCACCAATAGCCGCGGGTACGACTCATTTCTTCGGCCGCAATAAACTCAGCCCGTCCCCAGCTCACCAGTGCGTGCTCGTCATCTTTCAGCAAGATGTCGCTACTTGCGCCGTCGCTACTTGCGCCGTCGCCACCGTGGGCGAGGCATCCTTTTGCCAGGCAAGTCAGTCGCAGGGTCTGGCCGCTTATGTAGGCGACATGGTTTCCGTCGGGACTGATTCGGGGGTCATAGACATCATTGCTGGCATGGAGGGCCGTCGTGGTTCCGGTAGCAGTATTGACGCGAAAGAGAGATCCGCCGAGGGCGAAGACTGCGGTTTGTGCTGCCCGATCCAGTGAATAGGAGACAATACCGTTGGCGCTCTCGCGAGCGCGTTCCCGTCGCGCTAGCTCGGCTGCTGGCAGATCAGCATCCTCAGAGGGACCAAGTACTGACGGGTCGGCCAAAAGCTGTTCTGAACCTGTTTGTGGGTCCAGCACCCACAAACACAGGACTGGATCGTCGCAGGATTGAGACCGGAGGAAGAATACTTGAGTCCCGTCCTTGCTGACCACAACGGTCCGTGGCGCTCCCATGGTAAAGCGCCGTGTTGCTGCGTACTGGCGGGGGAAGGTCGTGTTCACCCCCCGACACTACCCATCTCAGAGTTTGGCGACTCAGGACTTGGCCGCGTGAAAGGTGGCAGAGCTATCTCAGCACCTCGCAAGAAACGATTGTGACAGAATCGAGATCCCAGCGATGGGCGGGCTAAGATTGATTGGGCGTCATTGACGCTTATAGCCGCTGGAATGCTGCCGATAAGGCAGTATCCGCATAACTCGTGAGAAAAAGGTAACCCCCAATGGTCAAAGTCTGGATCGATCAGGATCTCTGCACTGGCGACGGCCTGTGTGCAGAAATCGCACCTGACGTCTTCTTCGGCATGGATGATGGTCTCTACTACGTCAAAGAATCATCGGATAACTTCGATGCTGAGAAACTCTTTGACGGTGAGGCAAACCCAGCCGGAGCTGAAGGTATGGCTCGAATTCCTGAAGATGGACTCGAACGTGTGATTGAATCCGCCGAGGAATGCCCCGGCGAGTGCATCTTCATTGACGTCGACTAGCTCTGATTCATCCGGGATTGATCTGATTGCCTGACCACCTCAGAACTACTTTGTGGTCTGAATCAAACGGCCAACCCCGTTCATAGAACTGCAGAAAGCCGGACCAACTGGTCCGGCTTTCTTGTTGTCACGTTCCAGCTAATTGAGTCGACCGATGTCGGCCTACTCCATTGCAGATCCTGGTCAGATCCTGACTAGTTTCCGTTGGAGGCTTCGGCTACCCAGTTGATGGTGCCAACGGCTCCGTTGGATGAATTGACACCAGCAGAGATGACAAAGGCTCCCCGCAGTTCTTGGCCTGGAGCCAAGGTAACGGTTCCCGTGCTCTGGTTGCCTGACGGGATTGCTCCCGTGTCGGCTTCGACCACGATTGGGGTGATATCCCAGCCGTCCCCGGTTACACCCGGTCGCCCAAGGCCAGCGGGATCGGTACCTATCGCGACGGGAAGGGCCGACAAGTAGATGCGAGCTGAGCGATCAGTCCAATCGCCAGTTGCGGTTGCGGCGTCGGTCACCAGACGAACGTCCAGGGAGATGTCGCAGTTATTCTGATAGCGAACAACGTCGGTGTACATCACCCGATCGCCGCGCATGCCGCGGACGGTGATCTTCTCTTCCAGCAGGTCCGCACCATTGATCTGGATGAGATCGGTTGTTTCGTCGTCAGAGAACGACGACAAGGGGTCATTGGCCCCCGCCCCGGTATAGGAAGCGAAGTCGTCACCGGCAACTTTCACGAAACAAGCATCAGCTGAGGTGATGTCTGCCTCCATGAAGTTGTGGACAACGAGCGAGGCCATTGCCGGCGTCGCGAACACGAGCATGGCCACAATGATGAGCATGGCTCGACGAGATATTCGTCCGATCATTTTGTTTCTTTCCTTGTTTGTAGCTGGTTAGTGAGCTTGTGATTCTTGATCGCGTCTGGTTGCGGTTTGAAGCCAACAAAGAGCACGAGAGCCGCAGCCAAGAAGGCAGCTGCTTGGGCCAACACCTGGGTGTCAATGACGGGTGGGTTCAGATAGTGGCGAAGGAACTGGAAGGCCAGAAGGAGAGACCCCATGGCTAAGCCGCTGCTCCAGCCATAGAGACTGTGGAGATCGGTCCGATACCGGAATATTGCTTGGACCGTGCCAATTGAAACTGCCAGAACCGACAGGGCCGTCGAGTACGAGACGATCGTGATCAGATCGCTCTGGCGTGCCACCGCCAATGACAAGTAGGGGACAACACTCCAGACGAACCGGATCTCGATCACGGCATCGAAGTAGTTGGCCAGGAGAATCGATGAGATGGCCTGAGTGACAAACAGGCTGAGTGCGGCGTGGGTCGCGGCCAGGACCAGGGGGGTGTAGTCCTCTTCCTCTTCTTTTTCGATCTTGCCCAAATCTTCGGGCTTAGGCAGCCGATACTGGATGGGAGGACGCGAAGAAGCTGGTTCTGGCTGGGGTCGAGCGACCCTCTTTCTGATGCCTGTTGCCGCGTCCATGGGGTCCCAGTCGGCAGGGACTCCGGGACTATGAGGTTTCGGCTACCAGGTTTCTCTGACCTGAGACGTCAGCGAACTAGTCGCGGCCAAGCACAAAGATGGCGGCAAGGCCAGCTACTGCTGTTCCCAGAGGGATGGCATCGGTCTTGACCTTCTGCTCTTCTTCGTCGTCGAGATGTCCGTCCAGTGGGTCGATACTGGAACCCTCGATGGCAGCATTTACTTCTGCCCCAATGACCACCGAGATTGCCGCCAGCTGCAAGAAGATGATGAGAGCGGCGATTGATCCCAAGATTCCGTAGGAAGCTGGCATGGCGCCAGCGAACTTGAAATACAGCATGAAAAGGGCAACAAAGACCAGGAACGAGCCGGCGCCAGCCAACGATCCAACATTCTTCCACGGGGTCCGGATCGGGCGGTCAGGCCCATAGCGGTACAAGATTGTCAGCCCAAACATCATGGCCAGAAGGGCAACGGGGAATCGCAGGATGTTCACCGCGGAGGTGGCAGCGCTACCAAGGCCGATCTGGTCAGCCAGCGCGGGTGCCGCGCCGAGAACAAAGACCAGTACGGCCACACCAATAATGGCACCGGCAGCAAAAACGAAGGCCAGCAAGCGAACCTGCCAACCCTTGCGAGTCTCACCGGCGGCGTAGGCCATCGAGATTGTGCTCATGAGCTTGGCCAGAGCCCCTGAGGCCGAGAACAGGGTAAGAACAATTCCGAGGACAAGGCCGGTGGTTCCGGCACTTCCTTTCGCTTCCTTCACCGCAGTTTCGACTTGCTCTCGGAGAAGCTTGCCAGCTGTCTCTTCCATGTTTTCGGTGATACCACTGATCTGGTCGGCGATCTCGCTTGGATCGGTCACCAGCGCGTAGATGGACATGAGGGCGATGAGGGTCGGGACCAGGGCAAGCAGGGCGTAGAAGGCAATACCAGCGGCGATAACAACCACGTTGTGGGCTTTGATCCGTTTTGGAATCTGCTTGGCGATGTCCAGGGCTGAGGGGCCAGAATTGGTGGAACTCATTGGCCGCGGGACGCCGTCTGGCTGGACGAGTCGGTCTGGCCGCGGGAGGCCGACCGGTCACGACGCGGATTGAGTGTGTTCACATGCGCCCCGGTCCGATCTCGACTCGAATAGTCCTGAGGGATCTCGACGGACTTGGGCCTGAAACGTTGTTGGGGAAAGTTCAGACGATCAATGAGTACCGCGGCAACAGACAGGACAAGTCCGGCCGCGCATAAGAGAAGGAAGGCATTCTGCGTCACAGCACAAAAGTTAGCCGATCAGCGGGCGAAAGCAATGCGCGGCCAACAAGCTGACGGTTTAGATTCCCGATTCAGGTTCGGTCAAGGACCAACACGACAGACGTCTCTTCCTGGTCGGACCACCGTCGTTTGTACTCCATGTCCATACCCATGTCGTAGGTGGCAACCCCGTTTTTGCAGAGTTGCTTGATCTCACTCAGCTGGAGCAGATGGCTCACCGAAAGGTGTTGAGCTGACTGGACATAGCTGAGCTGGAGCCCCCGATAGCGACCATTTCGCACCCCACCAAGGATGTAGCCGACATCGACCCCGTCAAGCTGAGCGACGCTGATGCGCAATCTGCCCCGCTTCGACAGTCTTTGGATCAGCTTTTGGTAGAAGGCTCCCATCTCCTGACTGGCGATTCCGTCACTGGCTTGTCCTTTCCAGCTCTGTTGTTCGATCGTGAGAAGCCGGTCAAAAAGGTCGGAGCTTGTGCTAGCGGACGGGTCAAGTTGCACGATAGATAGTCCGGCCTCGATCCCTCTCCGGTCAGCATTTCGAAGGTTCCGCCGAAACGCCGGTCTGCGTCGTTGCAACCAGGCGTCGACGCCGTCGGAGAGATCGATGATCTGGCGGGTGATTCCAACAGCGATACCGAGCTGGCCGTTTTCTTGGAGGTGGTTGGCCAGAGTCCTCACGAGATCCCCGTCATCGGGAAGACCGGGTAGGACGAGGCGATCCCAGCCCTGTTGAGATTGCAACCAGGACGCAAGTTCTTGTGAGACTTGAGGGAGGTCTGTCCCGATGATGGGAGCGGCGAACCCCCAGAGCGGCTCGAGCCCGGCGATGATGTCACCATTTGACTGAACAGGGTGACGAGCTAGAAGGGCGAAGCCAGCTCCATCGGCTTCCAAGACGAGCGGCTCGGCTTCGGGAGCGAAGGCGCTGGCGACGGGCAGCACCCAGTCTGGTCCCGAACACCATGGGTCAACGGCCGGGGTGGCGTCGACGGCTTCCTCCAGGTCACACCATCGTTCTTCAGCTGCATTAGCAGCGAGCTGCTCCACCATCTGGAGCTTAGATCCGTTGTGGTCAAAGGCGCGGATCTCCAGAAGACGGAGACTTCAGAGAATCTTGGGGTACGAGAGCCTCATAGTTGAGTGCTGTGGGTCGAAACTGCAGACAATCCCTACGTTCCCAATTGGCAAAGGCATTGTTTATGAGCATCATGGTTGTCGACGACTCAAGCGTTATGCGCAAGATCGTTATCCGAAGCATTCGTCAAGCTGGCTATGGCGACTATGACGTCGAGCAGGCCGAGGATGGCGCCGAGGCCTTGGCCATGATCAAGGACGAGATGCCAGAAGTTGTTCTCTCGGACTGGAATATGCCCAACATGAACGGTCTGGAGCTGCTCAAGGCTCTTCGGGCCGATTCCATTGACGTCCCCTTCGGCTTTGTCACCTCAGAATCAACGACCGAACAGCGATCGATGGCAGTTGCTGCCGGAGCTAACTTCCTCCTGTCCAAGCCATTTACCGCTGACGATCTTTCTGATCGTCTCGGCGAAGTTCTGGACTGAGCCGATGTCTGTACGAATTCCCGACACCTCCGAGCTCATTCCGCTCCTTACCGCCCTGGTTGGCAAGGACCTCACCTTTGAAACTGGCGTCGATGCTCTCACACCGGATGAGGTTGAGCAGTACCTCACCCTCTTTGTTAGTGATGACGATTCGCCCTTGATGCTTGCTGGTGGAGACAAGTCCTTTGCCTACCTCTCTGGTGCCGCGCTAGCCATGGTCCCGAAGGGCCGGGCCGAAGATGCAATCTCTGCCAACGAGCCTGATGAGGATCTGCTGGAAAACTATTTCGAAGTCATGAACGTTGTGACTCGGGCGATCAATGATCAGGGCGGAGACCATGTGCGCCTGATTCCACAAAGCTCCGTCGTTCTGTCTGACCTTCCTGACCCCGTCAAGGGTTCTGGTATCGACATCAATCTTGACGGCTATGGAACCGGCAAGATGTCATTCTGGCTGTTCTGAGCGTCCAGTTCGGAGAGTCTCACGTATCTCCTTCAATGGTGATTGTTCCGTCTTCCTGCATCTGCAAGACGAGGACCAATTGTCGGCGGAACTCTGGATCACCGCCATGATGAATGGAGGTGAGAATCGTGACCTCCAACCGGCTCAGCGGTTCACCGAAGCTGTAGCTCTGCTCTGGCCCTGATGCCCAAAAGTATGGAAGGGGCGACAGGCCAGACGGAAATGGCTGCTCACCCCGGTTGGCGTAGGCAAGGAATGATTCAAGGAAGGCGATCGATCGTTCCCTGGTTGCTGCGGAGCTGGGGTTTACATTGTCTGCTTGCAGCCGGTCAAGGTCAGCAAACGATTGGATCTGCTGGAGGCTCGCCAGCTCGGACCCATCGGGCAACGCACCGTAGCCTCCGCTGAGGGGGTCCTCTGGAGTCATCCGGAGTCGGAAGAAGGTGAGTTCTTGTCCCAGGTACCCGAAACTGTCTGGGTTGACCGAGTAACGCTGGCCGTTCTCCCCGACTCCCTCGATTCGATAGCCGTAGGAAACCGGGGCATCAATCCATGCCAGTCCTTGCGGATGAAAGAGGGTGCTCCCGGCCAAAAAGACGCTGAGGAAGGCAAACAACCCGCGGGCCGGTGTGTTGTTCTGGCTCAGCCATTGTCGAAGTGGGGGACGAACCAGGAGTAGGAGTAATCCGAGTTCGAGCAGGATCCATGGCAGGAACCAGAAGCCAGTCATAGCAAATACCACGATGTGGAAGCTGATGGCTAGAGGCAGCCAGATGCGCAGCAGGCGGTAGTTGACAACCGCAGGTAAGGCTCCGAGTTCAAGAAGGAGTGTTGCCCCAAGAACGACCTTGCCGCCGGCCTGGGTCAGCTCCGACATTGATCGGGACCAGCTTCCATCACTGTGGCCTTGCCAGCCAGCGGTGTAACTGCTGAGGGGAAGATCAGAGATATCACTCAGCCCAAGCCAGTCAAGGGCGATCTTTGACTTACCGGGTAAGTAGAAATGACTGCTGATGGCCGCGCTGAGAAGAAGGACGATTGCCGAGGTGCTGACCCTGCCGGTAGCCATATGGAGCACGTGGCCTGCGCTGAGCGCCAGAAGAGCGAGGATGAGGAGTCCGCTGATATTGCTCGTTGCTCGTGTTCCGAACGGGAAGTCGAACTGGCCGACAATGAGTCGAGTCTGGACAATGAAGGGGAGCAAGAACGCGGGCCGGGCAAGCGCAAGAACCGCCAGCAACACGATCATCACTCGATCAATGAGGTGGGTTTGGCCCAGAACGAAGTTGTACGAGTAGAGCGAGCTCTGCCAGGCCAGATAGACAATGAGCGGAGCAGTAAGCAGTCGCAGCTCCTTGCCATGGTCCAGCACGATCCAACTGGTCATTACACGCTGCCAGCCAACATGAAGTCCGATGGCGCCGCAGACAAGCAACCCGCCAACCAGCAGTGGTCGTTGTTGAAATGCGGACACGCTTAGCACCGGTTGACGCAACGAGAACTCAGACAGGCTCGCAAGTTGTTTGGTCAGACGGTCCAGCACGAGGAAGACAGCAAATAGGCCGACTACGGCGGCCAGATCGCCGGGTGAGTCGCTGCCCAGGAGACGTCGAACAGCCCGAGACTTCCGGCCTGCGACGTCGTTGGTCACCGGACTTGCTTTTCTTCCATTCGCTTGCGCCAGAGATAGGCAATGGTCAGGCCACCCTCGGCAATGAACCTTGTTTGGTCGGGAGGCAGGGGCCAAGGGGTTCGGAGTTGTTCATGAGCGATGACCCGTCCTCCGGTCGGGAGCTGATCAAGGACCTCGGGTAGAAGGGCGGCAGTTGTTTCCGCGGGTAGGAAGAGAAAGGCGATTGTTGCCGTGGATAGGTCAACCGTGGCGGCGTCGCCGTGGATGATCTTGATCCGGTGGGCTAGGCCAGCCTCGGCCACCTTGTCGTTGGCCATGCTGACCAGGGCTGGGTTCTGTTCGATGCCAACGGCATCGCAGTTGAACGTACGGACGGCTTCAATGAGGACTCGCCCATCTCCGCAACCAATATCAAACACAAGATCGTCACTGGTGGGTTCCGCCAGGGACAAGATGCTGGCAATCATTGGTGCTGGGGTGCCAAGGAAGACACCAAGATCACCGCCAGCCGAGCGCCCCTTTCGTCGGTCGTTGAGCAGCCGAAGAGGCCGGATGCCGTGATAGAGCGGCCATGCCGATGCAGGTAGATCGACGGATGTGAGGTCGGCCTTGGTCGGGGTGACCCGTTGCCTTCCAACTCCGGCGGTTGAGGGACGATCGTCCCAGATGAGGTGGACGCGGGTTGTCGATTCATCTGTTCGAATCAGGGTGCAGGCGTGATTGTTCCGAACATAGGCCTGCCAGGCGCCTGGACTCATTGTGTCCTGAGGTTCATAGCCAAGGTCGCGAAGAGCTCTGATGGCGGCCATAACCAGTTGGCGTTTGTGCTGTGTGTTTGGTGGAGTCTCGCCGATCAGGTGGAGGCTGAAAGAGGAGTGTTGCAGTTGTTGAGGCACCGGACTGAGTCGGGCCGGAATGTCGGCCTCTCGCAGGCATGCGACGGCCGCTTCTCCTCGGGTCTCTGTCTCCCTAGCAATGGCCCGCATGGTCTGGTCACACTTGTTGAGCAGGGAGATGAACGCCGGATCGGTTGACTGACTATTGAGCAGCTGGTTGACAACAACGGCAAGGTTTCCCTGGTTCAAGGCTTGTTGAAGCTGCAGAGAAATTGGTTTGCCGTTCGGTCGGTTTGCGGCCAGATCGTCACCAGTGGTGGCCGAACAAGCCTGAGCATGGGCGAGAGCGAGCTTGCCGGCGACATGAGCCACGTGGGGGCTAGCCAACATCGAGAGGTGGCCGCCGGGCACGGGCTCTACCTCGACCCCGTTGGTGGCTACCTCGGACCAGCCCATGCCATGCTCTGCCAAGCTGGGCAAGAACTGATCATCGGTTGCTTGAAAGACGAGGATTGGGACCGAGCAGGGGGCGAAGTCGTAGGCAAACTGGGAAGCCCAGTTGTCTTCGATGAACTGTCGGATCCGAAGATCGTTGCTCAGCCCAAGGCCAAGTCGTTTTCGGCTCCACAGGTTGGCCCGTTCCACATTCCGACCAGACTTTTCCTGGAAACTGGCCAAACGAGCTTTGACATACCTGGAGCGATTGGCTCGGTACTCCTCCAGGTGTAGATCCAGCCGGTCCAGTTTGGACGGGGTGACCGCCTGCGCTTTTGGTCCGGCAGCATCGAAGAAGACCAAGAGAGCGACCTCGCGACCGAGCTGTTGTAGTTGGGCCGCAAGTTCGTAGGCAACAACACTTCCTAGAGAGACAGCGGCCAGCGTGAGTGGCCCTTCGGGGCTGCACTGCATGATCTCCTCGGCATAGCGGGCGGCGATGGCGGCTACATCTGTTGGTCCACTGGTGTCGAGGACAAGGCCGGGAAGGCCGAGCCCAAAGAGGGGCTGATCGTCGCCGAGTTCGGCGGACAGTGGCCGGTAATGTTTGCCATTTTGGCCAAGAACATGAATGCCAAAGATCGGTGGTTTGGACCCCCGTGGTTGTATGGGCACCAGGTAGCGCGCCTTGCCCCCGCTAGCTCGCTGACTATGCGATTGGGGGGTTGAGCCGGAGGAGGAGTCAGCGGACGAAGCAAGCGAAGCTTCCAGAGCGATCGCCAGCTGGTTCGGCGTCGGGTTTTCATACAGGGTGGTGACGGTGAGATCGGTCTTGTATTCCTGTTCCAAACTCAACAACAGTTCCATGGCCAGGAGTGAGTGGCCCCCAAGATCGAAGAAGGAGTCCTCCTTGCCAACCTGATCCAGTTGTAGGGCTCGGGCAAAAAGTTGTTGGACCCGTGAAACGAGGGAAGAGGTGGTCTCGCGGTCGGGCGTGGTTGAGTCGGGCGTGCTGAGGTCTTGCCTGCTTGGGATTGTCCTGTCCTGGGTTGATCCGCCTGGTTGCAGTTGCAGGAGCTTGGCTGCTGCTCGATCGAGCTTGCCATTGGGTGAACGTGGAAGGCTTTGGTGAATACCCCAGTGGCTGGGTCGAAGGAGGGGAGGAAGCTCGGCCTTTACTCGATCTTGAATGGATTGCAGGTCGATGACCTGTTCTTCTGTCGCTTGGAGATGGGCGACCAAACGAAGTTGGCCAACCGGATTGCTCGTTGTCGCTGTTGTCCCCGTTGTTCCTGTTGTTGCTGGTCCGCTGGCCCGTAGAGACTCCAGGAGCTTGGACGTTGGGTCCTCAGCGCCGGACGCCAGTTTCATTGCCTGACGTAGCTCTTCCGGAGTCGCGGAGTCCATGAGGTCGCTCAGTTGGCGAGTGTCAGCGGTGGTCACGATGACTGCCGCGACTGTTGGATCAGCGAGAATGACCTGTTCGACGTCTCCTGGCTCGATCCGACTTCCGGACACATTGAGCTGGTCGTCCAACCGACCAAGGAAATGGACGGAGCTGTTCTTGATGACTGCTCGGTCTCCGGTTCGGAAGAATGGTCCGTAGCCCACCTGACCAAAGCGAAGCTTGCTGGCTTGGGCATCGTTGAGGTAGCCAGCAACGACTCCATTCCCACCAATGATGAGTTCACCGGGAACTCCCGCAGGGCGTGGGTCGCCGTGTTGATCAACAATGCTGAGCCACGAGCCGGGGATGGGCTTTCCGATGGGAACATCGAACTCGCCGGGCTGACAATGGTGGGCGGTGGCCCATACCGTGGCCTCGGTCGGGCCGTACTCATTGGTTAGCTGTGAACTCGGGTGTTGCCCAAAATGAAGTTGCACCAATGCACTTGGACAGGCCTCCCCAGCGACGATGACCTGGCTGGGCCAACTTGTCCTGTTTTGACTGCCAGCGGAAACGGTCGCCGGTGCATTTGCGCGGCTAGTTGCCCGGTCGACCAGTGCCCGGTACAGGGTCGGCACCATGAGGGTGTGGGAGATCCTGGCCGAGGCGAAGAGGTCGATCAGTGCGTCGGGGTCATGGACCTGGGGATCGGTAGGCAGCACGATCGTCGCCCCCGAGAGGAGGGGCCAGAAAATCCCAACGATGCTGGAGTCAAAGGACACGCTGGATAGGAGCAAGAACCGGTCGGGATCGCCCTGGTAGAACTGGGTTCGGGCTCGAGTGCTGTTGGCGAGGTTGGCGTGGCTGACGGGCACCCCCCGAGGCTGACCAGTCGACCCCGAGGTGAAGATGACATAGGCCAGGTCGCGCGGCAAGACATCAGCAGTTTGGATATCAGCGGTTCCGGTTGTATCGCCGGGCCCGCCGTCGGCCGGCTCTTGTGGATCGAGAGTCAGGCCTTGCATGGTCGAACCGAAGAACAGGTTCGTGTCGGACTCGACAATGGCGTGGCCCGCAGCTGATTGTTCTGCAATTCGACGGATCCGGGCCGCGGGGTAGTCCGGGTCGATTGGGACGTAGGCCGCGCCGATTCGCAGGATGCCGACAATGGCGGCAATCAGATCCGGTGAGCGACGCAGACAAAGCAAGACCTGATCTCCAGCAACCACTCCGGCTTCTCGCAGCTGTGCTCCGATGCTGAGTGATCGCTGACCAAGCTGCGTCCAGGACAGGGACTCCTGGCCGCAGAGGACGGCTGGATGATCGGCCCGAGCCTCGACATTGGCCAGAATCTGGGGCAGCAGGGTCTCGCTCGGTGTGATGGCGGCACCGGTCATGATGGCGGAGAGGGCCGAGGGCAACGTGATGTCGCCAATGCGCGTCGTCGGGGTGGTGGTTGTAGCCAACAACATGGCGTCCAGGTCATCAAGCATCTGTCGCGCCATTTCGCCATCCATCACAGCCCCGCTGAATTCGAGACTGAGATCGACCCGATCATGGCGTACTTCAACGAAGAAGGTGGCGTCAGTGACCGCGGTGCCATTGCTAAGAACCTGGTAGCGGACGGGCTCATCATGCAAGCGAATGGGTTGTAGCTCGTCGTAGGCCAAGAGGGCACAGAGCGGGGCGCGGTCGGGATGGGTTGCTCGGCGGTCGGCGACGATACGGGCGTAGGGGTAGGTTCGGTGCCCGAGATTCTTGGTGGACTGGATTGCCGCCTTGCTGGTCAGGTCGGTTGCGGTTGTAGCCGGGTTGCAGTCCAGGACAATGGGCAAGGTATTGAGGAAGTATCCAACCAGCGGAGCTTGTGCTGGTCGGCTCGAGGTGATGACACCAAGCTCAATATGGTCGCCGTCGCAATAGCGGCGAAGGGTGGCAGCCAAGCTAGCCAGCGAGGTAGCGAAGCCTGTTGATCCGGCCGCTGCCCGCAACAGCTGAGGGCTAGTTTGGGCCTTGATGGTGATGAAGCCATCCGATCCTGGCCTGTCTGGTTTGGGAATAGCAAGCCGAGCTGTCTCGGGTGAGTCAGGCGACAAGGACCAGTTGGCCTTGTCTTGAGCAGTGATGGAATTGCGCTGCTGTTGGGTCAGGGTCGGGTAGTCAGGGCTGGGTCCGAACTCACATGATTGTTGATCGGGCTCATCCAGCAGGGCTCTGTCCAACTCATCCCACATGAGGGCGAAGCTTCTGGCGTCGCCGGACACATGGTGGCAGGCCAGAACAATGGTGGTTGAGCCATCGTTGGTTGGCTGGATCAAACAGCGCAGCAGGGGCCCGTTTTCCAGATCGAAGGGGGTCCGGTGAATCCGTTCGATCTGGTCATCCAATTCGGGCCCAGCGTGGACAGGGTGGTTTGGTCGGGTGACCGATACCGACGAGGTTCCCAAGTGGTGGCGGACCGCCCCGTACCCCCAGCTCAGCGGGACATGCTTGGCCGCGATGGACCGGATGGCTTGTTCGAAAACCTCGCCATCAACCGTGCCCTGCACTTGGTAGAGACGTCCGATGTTGTACATGGTGCTATCGGGTCGCCGGGACTGCTCGAACAGGATGGCCAGTTCACCTTCGGACAGAGGTGGAGGGTTCGACTCAGTCCATTGGGGTGCCGGTTCGGTCATCAGCGCAGCTGTCGTCTCGGAGATGGCTAGCTCGTCGATAGCTAGAGCCAAGGACCGTGGTGTTGAGTGGTGGAAGGCGAGATCATCCGCGAGATCTTGGTGTGTGACCTCACTCAGGTTGGACATCATTTCCAGAGCGGCGAGTGAGTCTCCACCCAGAGCAAAGAAGTCGTCATCAGTGCTGATTGGCTCGGTGCGAAGTACTCGTTCCCAGATGGAAACGATCGAACGCTCCAGGTCAGATTCCGGAGCGATCTGGAGGGAGGCGCCGGAACGATGGACCCGTTCGGGGGCGGGTAGAACAGCAGTATTGAGCTTGCCGTTGGCGGTCAGCGCTAGCTCATCGACTAGTACGAAGGCGGCGGGAATGGCATAGCGGGGCAGGACTCCAGACAAGAATGCCCGCAGCTCAGCTGGTGTCGGACCGTGTTGATCCGGTGTCTGGCTGGTTTCTAGTACCAACCATGCGGTCAGGATTTGGCGTGGTTCAGGCTGATAGTCCAGTTCGGCCAGCATCCGATTGACGTCGGCGAGGTCCAGCTGGTCATCCAGCTCATCAATAGCTTCCTGGCGGGTCTTGTGGCCGAGTCGAACATCCCAGGCGTAGGGCAGCGCATAGTTGTGAAAGCCCTGTTCGGTGAGATGGGTATGGATGCCTGCGGCATTGATGAGGCAGTTGGTCGATCGGCCCGTGTCGGACGGGCGGACCCAGGGGGCCTGGGTCTCCAGAAAGCTGAGCATGTCAGCCAATTCCACATTGATGTAGCGATAGAAGTCCAGGTACTCGATCTGGTCAAAGACCTCATCGGTCTGGAAGATGTCGTTGTCGAGGAGACGGTTAGGGCCGTCATCCAATCGGTGGTAGATCTTGCGGGCTTCAATAACGGCGCGATCAATGGCGTCAGAGTCGAATTTGTCGGGGGCGAACTGTTGAGGAATCAGTCTGGTTTCGAACAGCTGGCCTCGAGACAGGCCAGTGATGATCATGGGGATGCCGAGTTCGGCGGCGCGGTTGGTGGCCAGGGTGTAGATCGTCTTGTAGCAACCGTGGCAAACGTTGGAGTGACGTTCCAGACTGTCTCGAAATATCTCCTTCATCGAGTCAGTGGTTGCGCTCTCGCCGTCCAGACCAAGGTCTTGCATTGTCCGACGCACATTGTCCAGAGCTTCCTCGGAGATGTAGCCGTTATCGAGGGTGAGCACGTAGGGGTGAAAGCCAAGCTTGACCAGCTGATACAGGGCGTAGGTTGAGTCCTTGCCTCCGCTGAGTAGATGGAGGCAGTCATAGGGTCCGGTTCGCTTTTTTCGAGCGTCGGCTAGCTTCGCTTGCAGGTCTTCCAGCGTTCGGAACCAGGCTTCGGCTTGGGGCGCAACCCGCTCATAGTCATGGCAGGTGTTGCAGACCCCGTTGGTGTCAAGGGTGACACCGGGAACGTTGGTGGCCAGACCGCAGCGTTGGCATCGAGCTTCAGGAGCGGACGCGGTTGGCGACCAAAGTCGTACGGCGGCTTGGCGGATTGCGGGGTGAGCGGCGAGGGCCCCCTCGACTTCGGTCGGCTCCAAGCGGATGCCACCGACCTTGACTTGCTCGTCGATACGGCCAAGGAAAACCAGTGAGTCTGGTGTTGCTAGGCGAACCAGGTCGCCGGATCGGTAGAAGCGTTGGCCGTCGATGAGAACGAACGGGTCATCAGGCCGCTGGGTCTTGTCGGTCTGCGGTGTTAGGTCATCTCCTAGGTAGCCACTGGTCAGGCCACGATGGGAGATACAGAGTTCACCGGCGGAACCAATGGGGACCCGCTGCAGTTGAGGGCCAACGATGCGGAGGGTGACCCCGGGGGCAGGGACACCGATTGGAACCTCGTCATGATCATCCAACGCGGCCGAGTCCAGTTCATGGATCATGCAGCCAACAACGGCTTCGGTCGGTCCGTACTCGTTGAAGATGCGGATTCGGGGAAGCTGGCTGAAGAGGCGTCGGGCCAGGCCGGGGCTGAAGGCCTCGCCACCAACCACCAGAGTCTGCAGATTGTGCTCGGGGGGCAGGAGGCGCAGCAGAACTTCAAGGTGGGAGGGGGTTGCCTTGCACCAGGTGATGCGGGTTTCTTGCGCCAGGGCGGCCAAACCGGGTGTTCCGTCTTCGGGAATGATCAGCATCTCACCCCCCACGATCAAGGGTAGGAAGAGGCTGGTGATGGTCAGGTCAAAACTCAGGGCACTGAAGAGGGGGATGACCGGGGGCTTGTTGCCAATGGCTGAGTTCAGGTAGCTGGCTACCGCAAAGCTCAGATAGTCGGCCAGGCCTTGATGGGTGATTGGAACCCCCTTGGGTTCACCGGTTGAGCCCGAGGTGAAGATGAGGTAGGCCTCGTCTTCGGGAGTGGGCACCAAAGCACCGTGCCCTAAGGCTTCGGCTTGGATGCGTAGGCTTTGGTCTTGTAGCCCAGCAAGCGGTGGGATCTTGTGTAGGACGAGTTGACAGTCGGCTCGCTCGGCCAATCGCAAGATCCGTGCTTCGGGTTGGCTTGGGTCCAGGGGAACAAAAGAGCCGCCAGCGACCAGTGTGGCCATGATGGCAACCACACTGTCGACGCTGCGGGCCATATTGATGCCAACTCGCTTGTTGCTGGTGACACCTTGTTCTTGTAGCCAGGCAGCGGTGAGGATGATTCGGTCCCACAGTGATGCCCCAGTTTGATGGCCATGGTCCCCGGTCCCAGGCTTGCCCGGTTCTTTATGCACGCTGAGCGCAATGGAGCCAGCATCGCGAAGCTGGGAGCGAAGCAGAGCAACCACATTGCCCTGCCCAGTGTCACCCTGCCCGGTCTTGGCCTGCCCGGTCTCCCACTCTTGCAGTAAAGAAAGCTCAGCTTGGCTACAGATGGGTTGGCCAATCGTTTGGTCCGGATCGCTGAGGATCGACCGCAAGATGGAAATGAAGTGATCTGGAGCCCGCTTCGTTTGGGAAAGGTTGGCCGCCCCGCGGTTGATGTCCAAGGCGAGCTCAGGCGCGTCCGGATCTTCGCCTCGGGCCAGCGTCGAGCTTGAATCAGAACCTGATTGGGGTGTTTCGTGCGACTGAGGTTCATAGGCGGTGAGCTGAACTCGGAGCAGATGGCCGGCATCGATGGCGCCGGAGTGGATCCAACGGGTCGAGGTTGGTAGGGCTCCAAATGACCCGACCTGGCCACGAGGAATCACATTGACGATTGCTTCATAATCGGCGACTGGTGCTGTTCCCGGCAGGGCATTGGCCAAGCATTGCATGACCGATCGACTCACCAACTTGTGCAGTTGACGACAGGTCTGACCTGGACTGATCTCGACATCAACCGGGAACACTTCCATGACCGGTCCAAGAAGGTGGCGCGCTTGTGAGCTGCTCCGATTGTGGACCGGAAGACCGATTGATGCTTTCGCCGTACCGGCGACCTGATGGAGATAGATGGCGGTGGCGGTGATGAGCAGGGTCGACCAAGCGAGCTCACTGCTCAGCATCTTGAAGTCGTTCGCCAGCCGCTGTTGTGCTAGCGCGAACAGGTCATCATCGAGGCGAAGGTTGAGGCGGTCTGCTGCGGGGGATGGGGTGGAAACTGGTTGGTACAAGCGGGCGACCGGTTCGTTGGCCGGTCGTTGTTTCCAATGATTCAGGGCCCGCTGCAGTCGTTTGGGTGGATCTGCGCCTGCAGGGTTCTGGTCCTGGGCCCACTGGTAGAACGAGTCGAATGGTTCCGATTCAGCTGGAGTTGCGGGTGCCTGAGCCTCATCAAGATAGGTGGCCGCGGTTGCGGCGAAGATCAGGGCGGAGGCGGTGGCGTCAGTTATGACGTGGTGGAGGTTCAGATACCAAGACAGTGTCCCATCGGGATGACACAGCAGGACGCTGTCCCAGCCGCGCACGGAAAGATCAAGAGGGGTGGCGACGCGCTGGCTGGCCCAACCTTCGGCCTTGTCTTTGGGGAGGGACAGGATCTGGATGGGCTGAGCCTGAGCGTCGAGGTGAACCAGGGGGACACCATCGTGCTCAACAATCCTGGTTCGCAATACATCGGACCGTTGGACCAAGCTCTCAAAGGCCCAGGCCAGGCGGTTGGCATCAACGTCTCCATCAATATGGGTGAGAAGAGCCATGTTCTGCATGGGCGAATCGGGATGAGCGCGTTGAGACATCCAGAGGGGCCGCTGCATTGCGGCCAAGGGGCGACCAAGACGAAGACTGACAGGAACGGTGCTAGTCATGAGGTCTGGGTAGAACCGCCGAACTTCTCGGACTTGGCCACTACTGGCAGCAACTGGTCTTTCGAACGTTCGACCCGATGAAGGACGGCGACGACGGCAGTGAACACGGCAACATAGATGAGGACCCTTGGCCAGTCGACCAATGGCTCGACGATCTTGCTGACACTCAGGTCAACCTCGAATGCGCGTTCAACCATCCACCCCAAGCTCACGATGGTCAAGAACCCAGAAACGGCCAAGAAGAATGGTCGGAAGTAACGAGTGCGCCGCAAGAAGAACAAGCCAGGGAACAGGAGGAGGACGACGACCGATTGTCCGAACTCGATCCCAACATTTCGGCCGAGAAGCGAGATCAGTTGGGTTCCGCGGTCAACGTCCAGGCCTGAGACCAGCGAGGCGAAACCCATTCCGTGAAAGAGTCCAAAGGCAAAAGCAATGAGCCATTCCTTGTTGGCTGCCAGCGGTCGGATGTTGTGCATCGCCGCGGCAGCAATGGAGATGGCAATGACGGACTCGATGACCCTTGAAGAGGGCAGCGGAAGGATTTCTAGCCCGGCCAGGGTGAAGGTGATGGTGTGGGCCAGGGTGAACATGGTGACGATCTTGAGGACTCGCCACAGTGATGATCCGAAGGTGGCTGTTGGTTCCCAACGAGTGGTGAACACCAGGACGGAAGGAAGCAGTAGGACGATGACGAAGAGGATGTGATCAGGGCCGGTTTGGATGTGGTTGACACCAAGCTTGCCACTCTCGACGAAGTTGCGAAGCGTACTGGTGTTTCCGAGGTCGATTTGCTGGCTCCGGCTGCCGTTATCGAATCGGGTGAGAACGTCGTGACCATTCTCGATGACACCTCCTTGCCAATCGTTGCCGATGAGCAAGAGGGCGTCACGCCCTTCGATCTCGTCGAAGAATGGGTCAAAGAGCACATCCAGTTGTCGAGGAATCTCGGCTATGTCAACCGCAGCAGTGAAGGGGAAGAGGATGTAGTTGTCATCGGCTTCGGGAAGGTTAGAGAAAAACAAGTTGGCACCATCAAAGGTGATGTCCCATTCGGTCCCGTCCGCACCAATGTTCAGGTGTTGTCGGAGGTAGGCGTGGATCAGGTCCAGGTTCTGGTTCAAGCCGACAACCACCTCGTCATCGGATCCGCCGAGGTCAAGTCCAAGGGCGGTATTAAGGTCACGAAGCGGAGCCTCGATGCGACCGCTGACCGATGTTTTGGTGATGTCCAGATACAGGTAGGACTGGTCACCAGCATGGGCGCCAGCGGTGGTGGGTGTTGACAGCACTGCGACCAGGGCGACGAGGGTCGCACCGAGTAGAGCAATGGCCCGCTTGATCACTGTCGGTTTTGTTTGATTCACGTGTAGTTCCTGTTCATGTGCGGCACTCTCAGAGCGCCGCACCCTTTGTCTGGCAATACGTCACGATGAGTCCAACGGTTCGAAAGTTTTCAAGAGTGACCTCAATTGGGTCAACCTCGATACCCAGCTCGTCTTCGAGCCATTGGGTTATGCGAATTACTCCAAGTGAGTCGACTGCTCCGGTGAGGAGAAGGTCAGTCTCCAACTGGAGGTCGAGGGGGAGGAGGCAGACCTCGTCTCGAACGAAGGTCAAGAGATCTTGAACCTGTTCACTTGGCGCGGCGGTCTGGCCAGTTGTTTGCTCAGGCATTTGGCTGATCTTTCGGTGAGATCTTTGGTGAGGTGTGGAGCCGGTCCAGGTCTGCCCGGAGGGTTCGGCGGTCCAGCTTGCCACTCCCCGTGGTCGGAACGCCAGTATCTGAGGTAGTTGTCATGGGATAGAACACTACGGGTACGGCGTAAACCGGAAGCCGATCAGCACAGTGAGAGCGGAGTGCGGTCACATCCAGGCTTGACCCGGGATGCAGTGAAACACCACTAATCACGATGTCGGAACCGTCGGTATTTCGGGCCACTGTTGCGATGGCGTGAACAATCTGGTCCGCGTCCTCCAAGACAGCTTCGATTGCTTCCAACTCGACCCGATGCCCCCGGACCTTGACCTGATGATCGACCCGTCCGGCAAAGACCAGATCGCCGTTCTGGTCCAGCCAGCCAAGGTCACCGGTTCGATACCACTGCTCGCCGGTTTGTTGGTCTGTCCAGATAGCCCTGGATGTGAGTTCTGGTTGCTGCCAGTACTCCTTCATCATGGTTGGAGATTGCACCCAGATCTCACCCTTGTCGGCGTTCGGGTTCAGTTGATCGTCAACCAGCTGCACCTGGGTGTCACCAACCGGTTGACCGATGGGAATGGGCGAATTTGGCTCGGGCGGACCGGGCAGGTGATGGATGGTGCAAGCGTTGACTTCGGCTGGCCCATACACATTGCTGAATCGGGCTGCTGGCATCTGGTCCATCAGGGTTCGTAGGGCCTCGGTGGGAAAGACCTCGCCGCCAAAGAGAATCCAACGCAGCTTGGAGAGGTCAACCTCGTTCAGACTGCCACGGTTGAGCAATTGGGTGAGGAGGTAGGGGACGGAGTACCAGACAGAGATTTGTTCCTCGGCCATCAGCTTGGAGAGACTGGCCGGGAACATCTGATACTGCTCGGCAACAATGACGTTGGTGGCCCCAACAAATGGGGTCACCCACAGGGCCAGGGTTGAGATGTCGAAGTGGTTGGGGGCGATATCGCTGATTCGATCGGCGGGTCCGAAATCGTAGGCTTCTTCCTTGAAACGAACGTAGGCCATGGCACTGCGGTGGGTGTGGCAGATCCCCTTCGGGCGGCCAGTGGAGCCTGAGGTGGTGATGATGTAGGCAGGCCAATCAAGGTCGACCTCGATCGGATCAATCGGAGTCAGGAGATCCATGGCTGCTCGGTCGAGGAAGGTGGCATGCGTCGACGCCTCATCGGTCGGCTCGGCAACACCAAGCACGACGTCGAGACTGCTCGACTGGACCATTGTGTGGATCGTGGCCAGGCAGGGAGGGTGGGTCATCACGACTCGGCAACCCGTTTGCTCAATAACGGAGTTGAGGTAGGAACCCGATGCTGACGGATCGAGAGGAACAGCGATCGCGCCTTGTTGGACCACAGCATGCATGGCCAAGAACGAGTCAGCTGACTTGCGGTAGTGCACGCCAACCCGATCACCCGGCTGCACGTCGGCGTCGAGAAGGGCTGCAGCCATGCGCCCGGATTGGGTAACAGCCTCGGTCCAGGAGGTTGTCGTCCCCTGATCGAGGATTGCTACACCATCTGGATCACGCTCGGCCGCCAAAGAAAGTAATGAAGCAAGACTTGCTACTGGTTCTGACAAAGCCCATCCTTAGCCACAGCAACGTCTCGAGCCCTCTGCATCGGAACGTCCCGCAGCGAAACGGAAGGTTATCTCTTGCCAGACACCAACGAGGCGGCAGCCAGTGAATCCAGTGAAGCGATCGCACTCGAAGCGATCCTGAACGCCCAGCATCCGGAGAAAGAGGCGGTTGCGCTGTGGGCGCGCCAGAACTTGTCCGATCCTGCTCTTTTGGAACGTGATGAGGGGTGTGAGTTCTGGCGCGAGGGCTGGAACCGGTGCGCGGAGCAAGGGATCCAAGGATCAGTTATTTCGGCCGATTTTGGCGGTCGTGAATTGGATCTGATCACGGCAATGCTTCGTTTTGAGGGGCTGGGTGTTGGTTGTGAAGATGCTGGCCTGGTTTTTGGGCTCAGTGCCCAGATCTGGACCATGCAGGCCACATTGGAGAAGTTCGGAACGGGTGAGCAGAAGGGGCGCTGGCTGCCGGCCTTGGCTTCGGGTGCGGCGATTGGAGCCTTTGCCATTACCGAACACGAGGCGGGATCAGATGCCTTCTCCATCAAGACTGAGGCGACGAAGGTTGATGGCGGCTATGTGTTGAACGGGACGAAGGCTTTCGTCACCCTGGCTCCGGTCTGCGATGTGATTGTGGTGTTCACGACAACCAACCCTGAGGTTGGGCGCTGGGGGATTACTGGTTTTCTGGTTGACATCAACACCCCGGGTATCAGCGTTGGCCCGAACCGGCCGAAGATGGGGTTGCGGACAACGCCCTTTGCTGATGTGACGTTTGAGAACTGTGAGGTTCCGCAGAGCGCTCGGATCGGGGGAGAAGGATCTGGAGCAGCCATCTTCTCCAGTGCGATGGAGTCCGAGCGGGCATTCCTGTTGGCCGGCTCGGTCGGCCAGCTTGAACGCCATATCGCCCAGACCATCCAGTACGCCAATGACCGTGTTCAGTTTGGGCAACCCATTGGCACGTTCCAGAGTGTGTCCCACGAGATTGCCGACATGAAGTTCGCTCACGAAACCGCCAGGCTGATGCTGTACAAGGCAGCCGCCTTGCAACAGCGGGGCGAGCCATCAATGATGGCGGCGGCCTTGGCCAAGTTGTCGGCGAGTGAGGCGGCTCTAGCTGGCGCAATGTCCTCCATCCGAGTCCACGGAGCCCGAGGGTATGTGAGCGAGCATGGGGTCGAGCGAGGCTTGCGCGACACGGTCGGGGGAGTGATCTACGGCGGATCGTCTGGTATTCAGAAGAACATCATCGCCAGGCTGCTCGGTCTCCCCAGCTAGTGCGACCTTGTGGGTGCTAGCGGTTTTCTTCGGACTCGTGCCACGAGCTAATTAGTGCCTTGGAGAGATAGCTAAATCCCCAGAACACGACGACACCGAAGAATGATGACAGCAGCACCGTGAAGTACATCTCGGACATGGCCGACAAGCCTCGGTACTTGCTCACCAGGTTGCCGAGTCCCTTCTCGCCGCGGCCGAAGAAGAATTCGGCGACGATTGCGCCGATGACTGATAGTCCGGCGGCGATTCGAAAGCCGGTGAACATGGACGGTACTGCGGCCGGCAATTCGAGTTTGAACAAGATCTTGGCCCGGGAGGCACCTTCGAGCTTGAACAGGTTGTGGTGGGATGGGTCTGAGGACTGGAGCCCGAAGAGTGAGTTGGTGATGATGGGGAAGATCGAGATCATGACAACCACGATGAGTCGGCTCTGGAAGCCGAAGCCGAACCACACGCCGATCAGGGGGACAAGGGCCAGTGTTGGCAAGGTTTGCAGGACGACGGCCCAGGGGAAGAATGCTCGTTCGATCCCGTGCCCCAGATTCATGATGATTGCTGCGGCAACACCGAGGATGATGGAGATGGCCAAGCCAACGAGCGCAACCTTGGCTGTGGTGAACAGGCCACTGAGGAGTTCGGCGCGTACGTCAGCGTCAAAGACTGTCTCTTGGATCACTTCGTGAGGCGCGGGCAAGAGGATCTTCTTCTTGTCCGGGATGATCTGGGTGAGCAGGTACCAGATCCCAATAAGGGTTGAGGCAAAGAGAACTGGTGGGAGAAATCTGGTTCGCAGGACGGTGAGCCGGGATGGGGCGGCCAATGACAACGACGTGTCCGTCGATTTCTGAATGCCGGTTCCTGCTTGGGTCATTGTTGTTCCAATTGGTGGAAGAGAAAGAGAAATGGGTGGTCTCCTCAGCGAGGAGACCACCCATCTCGTGTCGTGGTTAGTAACCGAGTCCAATACTCATATCAATGAACTGGTTGGTAGAGATGTCCTCAGCCTTGAGGCCCTCACGGAATGTCTCGACGCCAAGGTCGGCGAGGAGTGGGAGTTGCACATCGATCAGAGCCTGGATGCGAGCCTGATCCATATTGCCAACGGTTGAGTCTGGCCCGTCACTGACGAGACCAAGGTCCTTCATCGACTGGGTTCCGGCGGCGGCACCTTCAGGCGTTGATGTCCAGAAGCTTTCCAGATCGGCGATGATCTGATCAATCCGGATGTTCATTGCCTCGGGGTCATTCATGTAGTCAACCTGTGACTGCTGGAACAACGGGACGACTGCTTCGAGGCATGCGGCATCTTCGGTGACAGATTCGGGCTTAACTGAGAGTGTGCCCTCATAGATTTCGAAGCCAGAGTCATGGATGAGCATGAAGTCAACCGGCTTCATCCAACCGTCAATCAGGTTCTCATACTTCCAAGGCTCATTGCTGGCAAAGCCCTGCTGGACAACGTCTTCGGTCAAGAACCGAGATGGTGAGCCGTCATAAGAAGCATCGATCTGAGATTCCTTGAGGAACCCTTGGCCGAGCAGGTAGGTCATGTATGCCCCACCTTCGAAGTAGAGCACCGGTGCGTCGGAGTCACCAATGTCTTGGAAGGTTTCGAAGCTGTAGACATCGGGGTTCCACATCAGGATCTGGGGTCCAACTTCGAATGGTGCGAACACTGCGGTGACCGGAAGGGTCTCCGAGGTTGCCATCGCGGTTGCGGTATCGACGTAGGCCATGAAGATGCTGTCATCGGAGTAGAACTGGGCTGATGGTGGCGAGAAGCCAATGTATGGTCCGCCAGCTCGGATTTCCAGAGTTATTCCGGTGTCCAGCAGTGGTCCGGAGTAGATGCCGTTCTCGGCGTCAAGGGTTCCGTCGGGACCAATCAGGTTGTAGGTGTAGCCGTGCTCAGGCTCTGGGAACCAGTCGGTTTGTACGATCAGAGGGTCTGGGCAGATTCCAACCAGTGATCCGGCTGCAGTCTCGCCGCCGTCCCCACTTTCGCCGCCGTCCCCACTCTCTCCGCCGTCCCCACTGTCGGCGACCGTTGTGTCGCTGGAGGCGCCGTCACTTGATCCGCCACAGGCTGCTGCTAGCAAGCCCATGGCCAAGCCGACTGCCAGCATTCTCATCAATCTTGTTCTGCTCATCGAAATATCTCTCCCCTGTTTGTGTCTCAGAACCCAGGATGCTTGCGGCAACTGGATTCCAAAGACGATTTGATTCCGAATAATTTTAGTTTAGTACTACTGACAATCTTAGGTACAAGTCTGAAGTAATAGACCGCCGTCGCGGCCGCCGATTTGGGCAGATTCTGATCGCCTAGGTTCGGCGGTCTTCATCTTGCCAGGCGGCGGTGAATCGATTGCCCAGTGCTCCAACCCCAAGGAAGAGGACAACACCGAGAATCGAAGAAATGATGATGGCGGCGATCAAGAGCTTGGTCTGAAGCAGGTTCTGGTAGCGGCTAATGAGTCGGCCAATGCCCTTCTCTTCGCCACCCTTGAAGAAGAACTCACCGACAATTGCACCGACTACGCCCAGTCCGGCAGCGATACGAAATCCGGTAAAGATCGCCGGAGTGGCGGCGGGAAGGGTGAGCTTTCGAAGCTTGGTTAGGCCGCCGGCATTGTGGAGGTCGAAAAGGTTGGATTGGTTTTGCTCAACGGACTTCAGCCCAAAGAGTGTGTTGGTGATGATGGGGAAGATGGAGATGATGACGACAACCAGTACTCGTGCACTGAAGCTGAACCCCATCCAAACGCCGATGAGGGGGACGATGGCGATGATCGGGGTTGCTTGCACGATGATGGCGTAGGGAAAGACTGTCGATTCGACCCAGCGAAACTGGGCCATCAGGATGGCAACCGTCATTCCGATGGTGGCCGATATCGCCAGCCCAATCACGGTCACGATGGTGGTGGCAAGCAGTCCTTCCATGAGTTCAGCCAGGTGGCCGGAGTCAAAGAAGCCGGAGGCAATGACTTCATGTGGAGGGGGGAGGAGGAAGCTTTGCCCTTCGGTTAGGGCGAATTCGGAGATGGCGTACCACAGACCGACTACTCCGACCGCGACAAGCAGGGGCGGGTAGGTGGCGTAGAGGGCCCGCCGCCATGGCGAGGAGCCGGTCGAAACGACTGTGCTCATAGTGGAACCGATTCGCTATGGGCCCGGAGTTCTTCTGAAATCTGCCCGGCTAGTTCGGCGAACTCGGCGGTATAGCGCAATTCGTCTTTTCTTGGGTATTCGAATGGAATATCGAACTCGGAGACGATGCGGCCTGGTCGGGCGGACATTACCAGCACCCTGGTCGACATGAAGACTGCTTCTTGGATGGAGTGGGTGATGAAGAGGCCAGCGAATCCTTCGGCGGTGAAGAGATCAAGGAGTTCGGTGTTGAGCCGTTCTCGCGTGATTTCATCGAGGGCGCCGAATGGTTCATCGAACATGAACACTTTCGGCTTCAGGGCAAGCGAGCGTGCCAGCGAGACGCGCATTTTCATTCCGCCAGAGAGGCGCTTGGGGTAGTGGTTTTCAAAACCGGCTAGCCCAACAAGGTCAATCTCTTCTTGTGCTCGTGTTGTCCGTTCGGCCTTGGATACTCCGTGGAGTTCCAGGAGCAGCTCGACGTTTTTCTTGACGGTGCGCCAGGGGAGAAGGGTGGCGTCTTGGAAGGTGTAGCCAAGACTGTCGCGGTCAACCTCGACATCTCCAGAGGTATTGGCAATGAGATTTGAAGCGATCTTCAAAAGGGTTGATTTGCCGCAACCCGATGGGCCGACAACGGTAACGAACTCGCCCCGGGCGACATCGAAGGTGACTCCACGGAGGGCTTCGGTGCCGTCGGGAAAGATCATTCCGACATCGTTGAAGGAGAGGGCGGCAGTTCCGGGACTCATCGTGAGCGGGCTCCTAGACAGTTGGTGTGACGGACGTCGCACGCTGTCCGTTCGACGGCAGGCTAGCCAAGTCTTGTTGTCCCGCACAAACGGCTTGTGAGTTGTTCATTGGCGTGGCACCTAGGCCAATGGATCGTTGGGCCGGAGCCGGGCCCGGAAAAAGGCTCGAAGGGGTACAACAATGCCAACCTTGTTCAGGGTTGTGGCTAGAGGAGAAACCGATAGCCAGTCGACTCCTGGTTGGCCGATCAGGATGAAGAGCAGGGAGACGAGGACGGCCATGAAGACATTGATGGCCAAGCGTTCGATCTGATGCAGAACTCCCGCGATGAGGCTCATGTCTCCTCCAAACGCGCTACCTGAACCCGGTCGATGGCCATCTGCTGGTCGGACCCTGAACGATTGTTGGTAAGCCCGATCTGGATCGAGTTGTAGTCCACCATGTCGGGCCACTCAACCTGCATGTCTGGCGCCTGAGTCTTGATGAGAGCCAGGCCAAGAGCACGGTCAAGGAAGGTGGTTCCCATCTGGCGCATGACCAGGGTGGGTTGGCCTTCTCCCGGATTTGTCACCCAGATCTCACACCATGCCGCCGTAGAAGATCCATCGAAACTCATGTCGATTGGTTGAGTCGTCGATTGCCGGACCCCGATCCCGAGGCGAATGATCAGTTCTATTCGTACCCACGCATTGGTCGGAAGCGTGAAGTTGGATTTCATTGAGCCGAGACGGAAGTGGGGGTCTTCGTCGCCGTCGACTCCGAGAATCTCGCCACGGTCGAGGACCAGCTTGCCGTCATCATTGGTTCGCAAGCGAAGGCCAGCGCCTTGGAGTTCACCGTCGATGATCAGGTCGTCGGTGTCTTCGAGGTCGATCAGGGTGTTGTTGGCGAAGTTGGTGCCGGAGTCAGCGACATACAGGTCGGCACCAATGTAGGCCACGTCGCCGGGGCCGAATTCAAAGCCGAGCTCTCGGCTAAGATCCATTTTCGAAGCGACCCCGTCATCTTGCCCAGAGGCAAAGAAACGGACCACGCCTACGTCTTGTTGATAGGCGAGAACGTTGGTGCCCGGGTGGGTGTTCTGAATCTGGGTCCAGCGGCTGCCGTCTTCGGGAAAGAGGTCTCGTGGCACGAAAGGACCGTTTTGCTCGTCTTCTGGCCGATAGGGCGGCCCGAGGTCATCGAAGTCATCAGCAAAAAGGATGTCACCGGACCTGGTGGTGAAGCCGGACTGGAACTGTCCGCTGTCGGACAGCTCGAACCCTGTTTGGGCGGTTGAGGAAGAGTCGCCGATCTGGCTGCAGCCGGTCGCGGCGATGAGGAAGGCAAAGGCGAAGTAGCGCGGACCAATGACTCGCGTGTTCAAGGACAGCTCACCTGGCTTGGCTCCTCTCGGGATGGCCCGATGATAGTGTCGATTGCCGGCTGGGACTGGCAGTTAGGACATCGGGATGGCGTACTCCACGATGGACTCGGAACTCTGTGGGTCATAGCCCGGACCGAAGATTTCGAGGTCTGGCCCGCTGGCGTGACGTCGTCCCGATTGGGTGAGCCAGGTCGAATAGGCGTAGTTGACCGTGTGGTCCAGTTGGTCGACCCAACCCCGGTGAGTGAAGATGGCGTAGGTGGTTGGCGGTAGATCGATCCTGACCATTCCCGTCGGGATTGTGTCGACTTTGCTTACTTGCCACGCTGCTCGATACAAGAGTTGCTCGCTGTCGGGGTGTTGTTGGCTGAGGAGGCCATAGCCAACGGAGGGCACGAGGTGTTCGACTTCGGACTCTCGAGCAACCGCAGAACTCGGACTTCCGACGATGGTCGATGCGATCTCTCAACCCGTTTTTATCACAACGGCAGTCTCGTGGAATGGCAGTGGGGTGTCCCGTCTGGTTGGTCGGCACCCGCAGCATTTCTGCTCGACATCAGCGGTGAGCCGGGGGAGGTCTTACTGGAATTTATTGATCGGTGTGAGTATTCCAGGGATAGTGACCGAGAAGACGTTGAGAGCCACTTGTTCTACCGGTCTTGACACGGGCGTCCAGCGGAAGTCCCAGGTCCATCAGGCCGTCCCAACGGCACCCCACCCAACAAGGTTGGCGTCAACGTATGTTTGGTGCGTTGTCGGGTGACGAGGTGGTGTCGAACACCATGATCGACCGAGTGTTGGGCAAGGGGACGAGGGCTCCGTACTACGCGCTGTATAAACGTTGTAAAAAAGGACGCAGCCAACTGGTTACTGGCCAAGACGTCGAACCAGCGAGGTTCCATAGTGCTCGTAAACAAGAACAGGATGACGTCGTTTTGTTGGAACTGAGACTGAGATCCCTGATGACGTCTCGGATGTGCATCGATCTAGGCGGTGCTGGTGGGGCGGCCTGCCCGTGACGCCGTCACACTCTCGTTCTACAATGGACCCATGTCTACGATTGAACTCCCCGCCGATATCGCTGCCGCTTTGGCTACCGCAGCCGCCGAGCGTGGGGTCAGCGCGGATGAACTTGCTGCTGAAACGCTCGGAGCAAAGTTCGGTCCACGGCGACGGGTGCTGAGCTTCGTGGGGGTTGGGTCCTCGACGACAGGTCGGACCGCGGCTGAGGCTGAGGAGCTGCTCGAAGAGGGCGGATTCGGCATCGATAGTGCTGATCTGTGACACTGCGCCGCTCGTTGCGGCGGCCGACACAGCGGATCCTGCGTATGAACGGTGTCGGGAGCTTCTCGAATCTCACCCCGGCCCGCTGGTCACCACCGCGTTGGTTATTGCCGAGGCGGGCTGGCTGATCAGACGACAGCTCGACTTGGGGGCGGAAGTGTTGCTGTACAAAGCGATAGCGCAAGGCCAAATCATCGTTGAGTCGCTCACCACTACTGACTGGGCTCGGATGCTGAACTGATTGAGATCTACACCGATATTGGTCTTGATGCTGCTGACGCGTCGATTATCACGATCGCGGAACGTTTGAACCAAACGGTCATAGCGACCCTTGACGAACGAGATTTTCGGATTGTGCGCCCCAACCACACCGAGACCTTCGATCTTCTTCCCGGACTGACCGCTTTCCAAATCCGCCTCCGAAGTGCTAGTTCCTGCCTTGCTGCCGGCCTGCCTAGGAGCGGATATCGCTTCTTGCCTCTTCGCTGCCGACAGCTTTGATGAGTTGGACAGCCGGACTGCCTGGCCCCCACAGAGTCGGGTGTTCTTCCAAAATCCGGAACCCGTAGCCGAGGTAGAAAGCACGGGTGTCTGCGTAGTTAGTGTCTGGATGAAGTGAACTCAGTGTCTTCACCTGTAGGAACTCCACTCCCTCCGCCCCAAGTCGAGTCTCAACCAGATGAAGCATCGCTCGGCCCACTCCCTGTCGATGAGTGCGAGGCCGCACCGCCATCGAGTACACCTCAGCAGCAAATGGGCCATGCCTGACCACGGTCGTGAGGCCCACCTTTTCTCCCTCAACCGAAGCGATGACGCTGGGATGTTCATCAGCATGTTTCACGTAGTCAGCGTTGGCCTCTGGCACCCCAAACCACTCGGGAAGTTCCGCAAGAAGCGAGCTGCAAAGTCCACCCATGCCGCCCAGGACGTACTCGGTTTCGACCACAGACCCTCCCGTCACGACAGCTTCCATCTCAGCCAGTGAGCCTCATGAGTGGGAACTGGTGGCTCCAGTCTAGGAGCGCGGCCAGGCAGCAAGCTTTCATGTCGGGAAGTCTACCTGACTGAGCCAGCTCACATCGGCGACGATGACCTGATCTGTGACATTGCGTTCCCTCTCGGATGAGGCCCCCCGGACTTGAGCGATGGGATGACGTCCATCGGCTTGTGCCCCCGGGCAGAATCGAACTGCCGCACATGGTTTAGGAAACCATGTGGCTAACCGTCTATAAACCCTGGTAGAGACCCTGTAGATGTTCTGATGTTAGTGTTGTACCCACACAGTACCCACGGATAGGGACTTGATACGGGGAGGCGGGCAGGGTTGTGAGTACACATACGGGCCAACGGCCAGACGTGGTGATCTGGGGAGTGCAAGACCGGAGAGCCAACACACGTTATGCCCGGCCTTGGATTGTGCGTTGGAAGGTGGCGGACAAGAAGTTCCAGCGTGGTTTCCGAACCAGGCAGGAAGCCGATCACTACCGGTCGCGTCTGCTGGTGGCTCAACGCGATGGTCTGCCCTTTGATCGGCCAGTGGCGAGCCGTTGTCGTGGTCGGTCGCGGCGGCCGATATTGGCTTTCATGTTTGGGTGAGGCGTTGGTTGGCCGAGCAGTGGCCGGAGTGGCAGCCCAGGACTCGTGACTCTGCGGTGCAGGCGTTGTCCAGGTTTGTTCCGTTGGTGGCGACCGACAAGGCCCCCGATCCGGTCGGTTTGCGCCGGTACCTGATCAAGGCTCTGCGACCGGATGCGAAGTTGGACGAAGAACTCGAGGCTTGGATGGACAAGTGGTGCCTTCGACTGGGTGATCTGAACCGTCGTGCTCTGGCTGGGGCCGAGAGGGATCTTGGTGTTGGGGTGGGTGGTCAGGCTCTTGGGGCGGGGACGGCGAGCAAGTATCGGACGGTTGCTCATTCGTGTGTGCGGCGGGCAGTGGATTTGGAGTTGTTGGAGTCTGATCCTTGGCCGCCTCCAGTTCGGGGTGCCAGCAATCGCAAGGTCCGCAAGACGAAGAAGGGTGTGGATGTGAAGTTGTTGCCGGACCCGGTGACGATGGCCAGGGCGATAGCGGCGATGGAAACCCATCAGCCTGCGAGTCGGACGTATCAGTTGATGACGTCGGTGTTGTACTACGGAGGGCTAAGGCCATCTGAGGTAGTGATGCTCCGCAAGAAGGCGTTGACGTTGCCGAAGGAGGGTTGGGGCTCAATTGCGGTGACGGAGGCTGATATTTCGTTTGATGAGTCGGGTGAGCCGAAGACCGGTCCGAGGGTGGTGCCGATCCCGCCGGTGTTGGTTGCCGTTTTGACCGTCTGGCTTGATGCTCATGACTTCGAAGAGGAGGACCTCTTGTTTCGTACGAGGAATGGGCGGATGCCGACGGCTTCGAATTGGGGTCGTAGTTGGCACCGGGCACTCAAAGCGATTGGTGAGGAGCCGTTGCGGCTGTATGACTGTCGGCATGCGGCGGCTACGACGTGGTTGGGCGCTGGGGTGCCGTTGGGTGAGGCTGCTCGTCGTCTTGGGCATTCGGTGGAGGTGTTGGTGTCGACCTATGTTGGTGCGTTAACGGGTGATGAGGTGGCGTCTAACACGATGATCGATCGGGTGTTGGGCGATGGAAGCTAGGGCTCTGTACTACCCGCTGTATAAGGGTTGATTGTTGGCTACAAGTTTGCCAACAGGTCCTCAATGAGCACCATCATCGATCCGGCAATCGTTTCCGGGTCAACCCCGATACCGGCAGCACGAACAGCCATTTCGACACCGGCTGATGTTTGCTCTCCGAAGAGGGTTCGCAATTGGCCGATTGCCTCGTCGGTAACTGGTTTGCTTAGCTCGCTTGCCCTTAGGCGTCCCAGTCGTTCAACCAGGTCAGTGGTCGCTGTAGCTTGAAGCAACCGCAGAACGTCGAGGGCGTCCTTGTCCCGAAGACGGTCTGAGTCCTGCACTCGTTCAGCAATCTTGTGAGTCTTGGCTACTAGGAGTGCACCCGGACCGGCAACGAGCATGGATACCGCGCGATCGTCGTCCGGGTCGAGCGCTGAGATCGTGATTCGGTCTCGGTCTACGAGCGCTCCTTCGAGGCCCTTGGCCCTTCTTGCTACCCGTTTGCCGTGCGACCCCAGACGCGCTCCTCTTGAACCGGCCCCGGCGAGAGTTGCCGGAACCATCAGGTCAACGGTGATTCCGTCGGGGCTGAGCCATGCTCCAGGGTGCTGGTCCGGCACAAACCCGCCTGACATCATGAGTTTGGCAAGCAACGGCGATTCGGCGAGGTCAGCTGGGACGATCGAGAAATCGGCGTCTGTGGTGTACACGGCGACGGCCAGGTTGGCGTCACCGGTGTGGAGGTAAATAGCTTGAGCCCCGACAAGGACGATTGCGTCCAGTTGTTCATTGAGCGCATCGGTCGCGTCGAGCAGTACGCGGCGAGCTTGGACATAGAGGGGATCAGGCACACCAGACATCTTGGTTCTCCTTCATCCATTCCAGTATCTCTTCGCCCTGTGACGGTTCGCGTCCTGGGCCGGTGAGGAGGTCAACGGCAAGCTGGCTGGGAGCGACACATTGCAGTCCGTCACGGTCGGTGGTGCGGTCAAAGACGACCGGGTCGAATGGTTCGAGCAAGATGACGTTGGCCCCGCTTTCGGTTTCGCGAAGGTCGAAGCGCTCGGCGGCCTCGGTCACGTCTTGGACATAGATGGTTGCCGTTTGAGTTGGGGCGATGGGGTTGAAACGTTGGGCGGCGAAGGCGCCGGTGGCGGCGTATGTGAGCTTGGTGGCCTGAAGTTTCTGTTCGATGAATGAGATGCCTCGGGGGGCGAGGAAGGTGGTTGCCGCGTTGCTTGTGAGCTGGTCATAGTCCTGCGCCCAGCGGCGTATGGCTTCTTCCCAATCAACAGTCAGCACTGAGCCACGGGGTGGGCGGTCAATGAGCCCTTCGACTTCGAGGAGTTCCAGTACCCGCGAGATGGTTGCCGGTGATGTTTGAGTGTTAGCGGCGAGTTCGCGTACCCCGAATGGGGGAGCGGTGTCGACGATCGCTCGCATGGCTCTGGCCGCGCCTCGTCCTCGCAGGCTTTGGAGGTTGTGGTTGTGGGGCCACGGATCCTTTTCGGCGCCCTCAGTCAGGACGAAGAGGCTGGTCGTGTCGAGGCGGGCATTGCCGGTGGTATCGATATAGCTGACACCGAAGTCTTCCAGTAGCTGTCGCGAGCGAGGTGACAGGTATCCGGATGCGATGACGGGCGTGGCTTCGGGAATACTGTCCTTGGCCAGTGAGAGGGCTTGCATGGCAGCGTCCTGAACAGAACGGGGTTCAATCGAGCGTTTGATTGTGACCAGCAGTGTTGAGGAGCGGTCTTTCTGAGATCCGAGTTCTATCACCAGGTCGGCCTGGCCATTTGGTGCGGGTCGTGCACGAACGGTCCAGGTGTTTGGGAGTCGGTCGGTGAGAACCTGTTGGACTTGGCGGGCGATGCGGGTTTCAGTCGGGGGTCGTTCGTTTGCCACTGACAGGCGCTCCTTTCGGACAATAGTGTTGTTGCAGTAACCGCACTATATCACCATCGGTGAAACACGTTGATTATTGAGACAATTCTAGATCATTCGGCGGACAGGCAGTCGTAGGGTGCTCTCGGCTGGCATCAGACAAACAAGTCGGTTGGGTTTCAAGGTGAGTGCGGCCGACAGCAAACTGAAGAGCCACGGGAAGACTGAGTAGATTCTGGCAGATGGAGCTTTCGACCATCAACGTGAACGGCGTTGAGCTGGCGTTGCGGACTTGGGGACACCCGACAGAACGCCCCGCAATACTCCTGTTGCACGCTGGTGGCGAGGACTCACTTTCCTGGAGCCATCAAGCTGAAGCCTGGGCAATCAGCTCGATCTATGGTGAGGTTGATGTCACATCAGATCGTTGTCTCGGGAGGCGCAGGCTTCTGGTGCGGACCTGACGGTCTTGCCCTGGACAGATTCGTGCTGTCGCTTTCCGGAAAGTCGAAGCCACGAGTCTGCTACATCGCGACTGCAGCCGGTGATTCCGAGGAGTTCATCCAAGGCTTCTACGACAGCATTGGCCCCATTGCTGAGGCCACCCACCTCCCACTGTTCCTTCCACCATTCGTAGAACCCGAGGAAGCACTCGCGGATCAAGACGTTATCTATGTGAGTGGCGGGAGTACCGTAAACATGTTGGTGGTCTGGCGACTCCACGGTATTGACAAGCATCTGTCCAACGCACTGGACAGCGGCACCATCTTGTACGGAAGCAGCGCCGGAGGGCTCTGCTGGTTCCAGTCTGGTTCAACCGATTCACTCGGATTCGACGACGTGGCTCGGCCGTTGAAGGACGGACTCGGTTTTCTCTCCGGAAGCCACTGTCCTCACTTCGACGTGGATAGTAGACGGCTGAGCTATGAAGCGATGGTAGGTGTGGGCGATCTAGCTGACGGTGTTGGTGTCGATGAGTTCGCTGCGGTCCATTTTGTCGACGGTGAGATCGTCCAGACGGTGACGTCGGTGCTGGGCAACGCTAGCTATCGGGTTCGTCGTTGTGGAGACAAAGCTACGGTCGCCCGGCTGGAGACCAAGACGGTCCTCGCTCCGTAGGTCCCCAGATGTCGACGAACGGTTCAACAATTGTATGAACACCGCGTTCCCAGGACGCGCCAGCGGTGTGCCTGAGATCGGCGGTGATCTGATGCAGGATACGATCGTCTGGTGGCTGTGGCAATCGTGTTTGAGACGCATTCGTGGAGCGAAGACAATGAGAGCGGCAACGCAACCGGCTGGAACCATGGCCGTCTCTCACCCAAGGGAAGAGTGCTCGCAGCCGAACTCGGTGAGCGGCGTCGTGACGATGGCATTGATTGTGTCTATACGTCAGATCTTCGGCGCGCCGTCGAGACTACGCAGATCGCTTTTCCAGACGATGAGATTCCTGTTCTTGCTGATTGGCGGTTGCGTGAATGTAACTACGGTTCGTTGAACGGAATGCCTGCCAAGGATCTCCACCGTCGTAGGGATGATTATCTAACGGAGCCCTATCCGGGCGAAGAGAGTTGGATGGAGGCGTTGGAGCGTGTCGGGTGGTGTCTTCAGGATCTGCTGCGTCGTCATGACGGTGGCCGAGTCCTGATCGTCGGTCATGTCGCCACGCGCTGGGGTATTCAATCAAAGCTTGAAGGGATACCGCTTTCCGAACTTGCTTCGACTGATTTCGATTGGCAGCTCGGCTGGGAGTACGAGGCTGCAGCGCATCATTTCGCCGATGCTCATTTCGCCCAATGACCATTCCGCCACCAACTGAACGCTTGAGGTTTCGGAGGTATGAGCCGAGCGACCTCGATGCGGTGATCGAGATGTTCGCTGACGAAGAGGCGAAGCGGTGGTACCCGACGAAGTCTCGGCCCGAAGAGGCGAAGCGGTGGATTGACTGGAACCTGGCGAACTACGAAGAGCACGGCGTGGGCCTATGGGTGATCGAGGAGAAAGACACTGGAACCTTCGTCGGTGACTGCGGCCTGACTTACCAGACGGTGGAGGGCGATCAGCTCCTGGAGGTTGGTTATCATCTACTCGCCAAGCACCGAGGCAAGGGCTACGCTATCGAAAGTGCCCAAGGTTGTGCAGATCTAGCACTGCGAGTCATGAAATCTCCAATGGTGTGCTCGATCGTGGATCCGAGAAACCAGTCCTCGATTCGGGTCGCCAAGACGATTCATGAGTCCTGCCGATCCTTCATCAAGGCTGAGGGGAAGGAGTGGAACCTGTACTGGACCGACCAAGTTCAGAGCTAGGTGCTCAGTATCCACCTCACCGTTGGCCTCCTCCATGGCTTTGAGTGCCAAGCAACAAGACTCACGAGAATCCCTGCCTTCGTTTGAGCCGAGCTACAGTCGCCTTGATTTCTAGCAAAGTTTCGTTGATTGTGGAGGCAGCCTTGATGGCGTGTCGACGCGCAGCTGCGTGAAGCCCAAGCGTGTTCAGGAAGCGCGGGCGACGAGCCTGAGATCAGCGTCGAGTGCGTCGGCGATGCGCTGCAGGACTCTTGTCGTTGGGCTGGTCGAGCCGCGCTCGATGCGACTGATATCAGCTTGGTCCATGCCGCAGCGCACGGCGAGCTGCGATTGTGTCAACCCGTGGCGCTCGCGGAGATCGACAACCTGCATCGCG
>JAJRQY010000124.1 GCA_024280015.1 Actinomycetes bacterium | reverse complement strand
GGTTGTAGTGCATCCCAATGATTTTGCTTATCGCCCGGTTCGATTGGCCATCAGCGGCCAGGAGTATCAATCGGGCCCGTTTTCCGGCGCGGGCTTCACCGGTTCCTGAACGAACACGAGTCTCTAGGACTTCGCTGTCGCCAGGATTAAGGTCCAGTGGGTTTAGTCGCATAGCCACATTCTGTCACATCACCATGTTTAACGCGAACATCCACTAGTCCGAAGTTGCCTACCTTGGGAAGACTTGAGGGCAGTAGCCTAGGATCAGCGCAACAGCAAGATCGAAGGACCCTGACGGACAAAACTCAAGACAACGGAACGCTTGCTCACCACCTCGGCCACCTGGCTGCCTCAGCAGATGATCTGGCGGCGATGATAAGCCGCGAACACGACGGTGGCGAGATCCATCCGGAGGCGTTAGCCAACGCAGAGCACTTGGCCACCAGTCTCAGAGAGGTGATTCACGCCCTCACCCATCACGATCACCTCGCGATGTCCAGCGACGATGTTTGGAAAGCCCTGACAGTCAAACACGAGGGTGGAGGTCCCGGGATTCTCTCCTAGGGGCCAAACAACAATGACGACTTTGGACCCAGACCTCCCTGATCAGGCAAAGCCGATCAGTTTCGCCTCTGCAGTTTCCCTGGGTGTTGGCACCATGATTGGTGCTGGGATTTTTGCTTTGCTCGGCGAGGCTGGAGCTGTCGCCGGTAGTGCGGTTTGGATCTCGTTTCTCATTGGTGGGTTCATCGCCCTGCTCAGTGGTTACTCGCTCGGAAAACTGGGCGCCCGCTACCCGTCTGCTGGTGGGCTGGTCGAGTACCTCATCCACGGATATGGAGACGGGCTTTTCGCTGGCGCTATGAGCGTGATGCTGTATATGTCGGCCCTAGTGTCGACATCGTTGGTGGCCAAGACGTTTGGGACCTATGCCAGCGGAATGATTCCCGGCAATCCTCCAGCCATCGTGTCGTCGATCTTTGCCGTCGCCGTGATGGGCGCCTTTGTCATCATCAATCTCAATGGGACCAAGAGCGTGGCCAAGGCCGAACTTGTCATCGTCGCCATCAAATTTGTCATCTTGTTGGTTCTCGCTCTCGGGAGTCTGTTTGCCATTGATCGGAGCTTGTTGAGTCCCAGTGAGTATCCGGGTCCGGGCTCGATCCTGGCCAGTGTCGCCATCACCTTCTTTGCCTATGAAGGGTTCCGGGTTGTGACCAATGCGGCCGAAGACGTCGAGGACCCGAAGCGGACGATTCCCAGAGCAATCATGACCGCAATCATCCTGGTCATGGGCCTCTATCTCCTGGTGGCTCTCGCGGTGTTTGGCACGCTCTCGACTGAGGAAGTCCTTGCAGCACGGGAGAACGCGCTGGCCGAAGCAGCCAGGCCGGTGTTTGGATCGGTCGGATTCGTGCTGGTCTCCATCGCGGCTCTCATCGCCACCGGATCGGCGATCAACGCGAGTTTGTACGCCGTTACTAACGTGACCTATCGGATGGCCAAGGACGGAGAGCTCCCCGGTACCTTTGGCCGGAGGATCGCTCACAGTCGAGAAGGTCTCCTGGTATCTGCGGTAATTGTGTCTGTGCTTGCGGTCGCTTTCGATCTTGGTCAGATAGCGGTGCTCGGAGCAATCACGATTCTGACTGTTCACACGGTTGTTCACCTTGGGCACTTGCGACTTGTCGATCAGACGGGTGCGTCTCGAGGTGTTGTCGGTTTGGCTGCCTTCTCCGGGGCTCTCGCCATTGGCATCACCGTTTTCGACACACTGCAAACATCGCCAACACTTATTGCCTTCTTATTCGGGTTCGTCGCCATTGCTTTTGGAGCAGAGGCTTTCATTCGTCGGAGTCACACCAGGGTCTTGCGCACTCGTACGTGAAATCATTCAGTTCCATTGCCAGTAGGTCTTCGTAGTGCTTTCTTGGATGTCGGGGCGATTACCATGTCGACGGTGTCGGTGATGAACCCTTGATTGAGGGGGAGTCCTGACATGAGATACCGAAAGTAGATGGCCCCGAGTAGTACATCGATTCCGGTTTCGATGTTTGGTGTTTGTAAACGTCCTTGGGTGTGGGCGAGTGTGAGTAACTCACGAATGACGAGTCGGCGCTCGTCCATCGCGCAAGCAAAGATGTCGGCCAGTTCTGGATCACGAGTCGCGGGCTCGATCAATGCCGCCATGGACGGTCCAAAATCGGTGGTGGTGAGTGTCTGAACCAGACTGGTCAATAGCTTGGCGACATCACGGTTGACATCGCCGGAGTCTGGAACACGTGGAGTTGCCGAGGCTAGGGACTCGACGAGGGCTGCAGCAATAAGAGGGGACTTAGAGCTGTGACGACGATAGATCGTTGGTTTTCCGACCCCGGCCCGTCTGGCGACTTCTTCGATGGTGAAGTCGGCGAAGCCGACCTCGGCCAGGAGCTGGCGAGTTGCGGCGTTGATCGCGGCATCGGTCTCCCCCCGACGAGGCCGGCCCCGCGCTGCCGCCTGTTCTTGACTCAAAGCTCGCCAGCCTCATAGCGTTGGAAGCCGTTGTGTAAGCCAATGATGGATTGGACGATCTCCGCATAAGGATGGAAGAAGAACTCGAGGTCCTTGAGCTCCTCCCACAAAGAGTGGTAGCGGTCCAATGAGTCGAAACGGCACAGCACCCAATCGGAGTAACCGGTTCCGAGTGCGTCGGCATCAAACCAGTCAACCGCCACATCGTCATAGCGACTGACGATGTCCAGCATTGCCTCTGCCTTGGTGTTCCGGGTCTCGCGATCTAATGCAAGCCATGACGGGTAAATCTTCAGTGTGACGACAGCTCCGTACTTCATCTCATTGCCTTTCGTTACGTAACGTAACGTAATGTAATGAGACCTGCGGGAAACGTCAAATCTGATGGTTAGGCCGGGGCTCCGCCTGACTGACTAACCGGCTATCTAGGACGAGGCGTCGATCAAGACGTCGTCTTGATCGGCTGAGGTGACCACAATCCGGTCGACATCGGAGAAGGGTGTTGACGTGGCTCCAGTCAGCGTGGCCACTCCGGTGGGAGTTGGCGACCAGGTTGCTGCGCTCGTCCAGACACCGTTGGCGTCGATGACCCAGAGTTGGTAGCTGTCGCGAGTGGGAAGGCCAGTGAGCTCCAGAGTGATTTCGGT
This sequence comes from Actinomycetes bacterium, assembly GCA_024280015.1. Taxonomy (GTDB): domain Bacteria; phylum Actinomycetota; class Acidimicrobiia; order Acidimicrobiales; family SZUA-35; genus JAJRQY01. The sequence goes on along the minus strand of JAJRQY010000124.1, from coordinate 59,070 downwards.
ACCCCAAGATTTGGGATTCATCCCAATCTCGGCGCTCTTGCTGAGGCTGGTATTGATTGTTGCCGCGAACTCGGGTGAAGAGTCTCGACTAGGGACGAAAACGAGGGCGGCGATGAGAACGGCGGCTGCCGCAGACAGAATGGCTGCGGCCTTCCAGCGCTTCGTGGATCGGTGTATCCCGGTGACCTGTTCCTTGGCCTCGGCCTCGATCAGTGCGGCGGTTACCGGATCGGGCTCGGCGGCTACATCGGCTGGGTCAATCTGAGAGAGAAGCCCTGGCATGGGAGCAAAAGAGGCCACCTCCGCGGCGCAGATGGAGCAAACCGCCAGGTGGTCTTCGAAGGCTCTCCGGTCGCTGCACTCCAGAGCTCCGAGAGTGTAAGCGGCAGACCAATCGGCGAACATCTCGTGATTGTCTGTCATCGCAATACCTCTCGTTCTTGTAGTTGAGTTCGAAGGATTCGTAACGCATAGTGAAGGCGGGACTTGACTGTGCCGTCTGGAATTCCAAGTTGGGCGGCAATTTCCTTCGTTGATAGCCCATCCCAGTATGCGGCAGCAACGACGAGTTGATGGTCGCTGGACAGCGAGGCCATGGCATCGGCGATGAGGGATCGTTCGGTAACCCGACTGAGTTCGGCGTCGTCGACAATAGTGTCGAGAGTGTCTCCGGTTGGCACCGAACGAAGATGCCGCAGGTTGCGTTGATAGCGGGTGGCAGCAACGTTGCGGCTGATTCCGAAGATCCACGAACGTTCACTGCCACGTTCTGGGTCGAACTGTTCGTACTTTCGCCAAGCGGTTAGTACGGACTCCTGTACAACTTCTTCGGCCATCTGGGCGTCGGAAAAGCGACCGATGAGCCAGCGGTGGAGGGCCGGACCGTGGTCGTTATAGAGGCGCCGAGCCAGAAGCTCGGGTTTGGCTTCAGGGAATTGAACTGACGATTTCACTTGGTGGTCTCCGCCGGGTCTAGGGATCACACTAGGTGACCCCCGACCCGGGCGAGTTCGGCCAACCCGTTTGGCTGGCAGGGCTGTCGACTTCGCTAGCTGGATTTCGCTAGCTGAGGGTGTAGTTGATTCCGAGGACGGCGACCTTGCCGTCTGCGGTGGTTGCTGGGACGTCGTTGGCGAAGTCTGGTGGCAGGAATTCGTATTCACCGTTGGCGTTGTCGTCGACGTGGGCCATGGGGAAGACTTTGGCGTCGGCGTCAAGTGGGGTGTTGAGGGTGACGACGATGTTGCTGCTGTCTCCGGCGGGGAGGAGGTCTGACCAGCCGATGATTGGTCCTGGGGCGCCGTCGTTGTCGGCGTGGATGACGACGAATCCGTCGGTTGGCAGGGTGATGGTTGAGACGGTGACGGTGGTGCCGTCTCCGCTTTGGTCATCGGCGGTGATGGTTGCTGGTCCGGTGACCGGACCAGCCTCTTCTTCCATGGCGGCTTCTGTGGTCACAGTCGTCTCGGCGGTCTCTGCTGCATCGGTGGCATCATCGCTTCCGCATGCTGCGGCGACAAAGGACAAGGCCATCGCGACGGTGAGTAGTTTCTTGGACATGTGCGGGTTCTCCCTGGCTGAGCTTGAATCGCTCATGGGTGAAGGCCCCAATGGCCTTCGTTGTGAGGGGATACGCCCCCGAAGGCTCAGATGGTTCAAAAGAATCTCGAAATATTTGACCAGGGTGTCACCGCGCGCTCTGAGGTGGAGATAGGAATTGTTGGTGGCCGACCATCAGCGAAGGGGCCGCTGGCTTCAGCGGGCAACCATCACCTGGAACCTCCTGGAGGTTGGCGTCACCATTGGCCTCGGCATTGTCGCCCACTCTCTCGCCCTCGTTGCCTTTGGGCTTGACTCATTGATTGAGGTCTTTGCCTCGCTGGTTGTGTTGTGGCACATGTCCGACAGTGAGGGAGGCGCTCACCGTGACCAGCGAGCCCAAACCTTGGTCGGTTGGGCCTTTGCCCTCTTGGCAATTTCTATGATTGTGACCGGAGTCCGGTCGCTGGTCCTTGGCCTTGAGCCTGGCTTGTCGATCTGGGGAATGGTTTACTTGGCCGTGACCACAGTAGTGATGTTTGTGCTCGCTACTTGGAAGCGCTCAATCGGACGTGTCCTGCAGAGTGGCCCGTTCCTGGCGGAGGCCAGACTGACCTTCTTGGACGGTTGGCTTGCCGTTTCTATCCTGGTTGCCCTGGGGCTCAACCACCTGTTGGGCTGGTGGTGGGCTGATGCGTTGGCCGCCGTCCTGGTTGGAAGCATTGCTGCCAAGGAAGCCGCCGAACTGGCCGGCCGCGACTAGGGCTGCTGGATCGGCCTTCCGTTGGAGGCGAATCGGACCGCTGGCCGACTTGGACCTAGGATCGGGCACATGGGACTGGAGATCATTCACTCGGGGCAAACATGTGGTGCAACCGTTCGCGGCCTCGATCTGTCGGCTCAACTCGATGCTGAGATGGTTGAGCAGTTGCGAACGCTGTGGTTGGAACACCAGGTTCTTTCGTTCCCGGCGCAGGACTTGGATGATGATGAGCTCGAGCGCTTCACCCAGTACTTCGGACCATTCGGCGATGACCCGTACATCAAGCCGATTCCCAACCGGAGCCATATTGCCGCTATCTGTCGAGTAGCGAATGAGCAAGCGCCTCTCTTCGCCAACCAGTATGCGGCTCTTGATGCCATGCCAGAAGCGCTTCGCTCGCGACTGGAAGACACCGAAGCAATCCACTCGGCCCGCGGCGGCTACGCCCCCGATGGCGCCTATGGCGAAGCAGATCAGCGGACCGACAGAAGCATGGACATCATTTCCTCCGAGCAGGCTTTGGACACTCAGCTACATCCGATCATCCGAACGCATGACGAAACCGGGCGCCTGGGGTTGTTCGGATGCGTTGGCTATGTGATCGGAATCGAAGGGATGGACGAAGGCGAGGCCAATGATCTCCTGGCGGAGTGGTATTACTGGCAGACCCGCGACGAGTTCGTGTACTCCCATGCGTGGGAGCCAGACATGTTGATCATGTGGGACAATCGTTCACTTTTGCATCGAGCGACTGGTGGCTATGACGGTCATGACCGCTTGCTGCATCGGACAACAATTGGGGCCTACTCCCGGGAATGACGAACAGCACATTCGAAGCTCTGAACCACGATCACCTCGAGGAGTAACAGAATGGCCCCCGATCAGCAGGCCAGGAATACCGAACCACACCAGACGCAGGTGCGCAACGAAGTGACCCCCTATTTGACCGTTGACCAAGGTGACACCGCTCTGAAGTTCTACGGTGCGGCTTTTGGAGCGGTAGAGATCATGCGCGTTGTCATGAATGAAGACACGGGCCAGCTTGGGCATGCCGAGTTCCGTATCGGAGATGCTGCCTTCTATCTCTCCGATGAATTCCCGGAGATGGGTGTCAAGTCTCCGCGAACACTGGGTGGCACCTCGGTGGCCATGCATCTTGAGGTCACTGACGTTGACGCCGTATTTGCTACAGCCGTTGCTGCGGGGGCCGAGTCGCTGGCTGAACCAGCCGACCAAGCTCACGGCGCCCGCCACGGCACCATCGTTGATCCCTTTGGGCACCGTTGGATATTGTCCCAACAGGTCGAGGAAGTATCAACGACTGACTACAGCCAGCGCATGAGTGAGGATGGCATGTTGGTAACAACCGGTCCCGAACCGGTCCGCAGCCCTGGCATCTGGGCAGCCCTCAACTTCGTCGATGCCCGCGAGGGAATCCGGTTCATGGTCGAGGGGCTCGGATTCGAAGAAGCACTCATTGTGCCCGGTCATGAAGATCCGGAGGTGATTGAGCACAGCCAACTGCGCTGGCCTGAGGGCGGGGTTGTTCAGGCAGCAACGGCGGGGCGACCCGGGAATGTTTTCTCCGATCGCCCAACCGGGGCGGAGAGTCTCTATGTGATCGCCAATGACCCGGTGGCCGTGCACCAGCGGTGCGTTGTTGCTGGCGCCGACATCGTTGCCCCTCTTGAACCGCCGCCCTTTGACCCGGAGGGCCTGATGTTTACTGTGCGAGACCCCGAGGGGAATCTGTGGACCTTCGGAACCTACGCGGGGTCAGCTAGGTCAGAACCTAGTCTTTCGGCTAGTGAATGAAAGGCCTATTGGCTAATGACGCTGCGCCCAGTTCCGACCATCCTGTTGCTGCCTGAGTAGTCGCTCAGATGACAGGAACGAGAACTTTCATGTCCCCTCGATATCAGAACACTCTGGCCCGACCCGGTCGAGGCCTTGCCCTCTTGCTTACGTTGGGGATCATCGCCAGCAGCTGTGGCGGATCCTCAGGATCAGCCGGGGAATCAAGCTCGAATGAGGTTGCCGAAGCTACCACGGCCGCGCCAAGCGCAGGCTCAGACAATGAGGCCTCGACTGATGAGGAAATGGCTGAGGATGTCGACCCAACCACCACGACGGAGGACACGGACGGCTATCTGGCTGCGGAAGACGTATCTGCCTATGTCTCTGCCTATGAGTCAGCCAAAACCGTCTCGTACCTATCCATTGATGGAACAGAAGAACCGTTCCTGACTGCCTCGGCTGAAGAGGGTCTGAGTTTCACCACTGCTTCCAGCGAGCTCGTTGTAGCCATCGGCGAGGACGGTATCGAAGGTGCGGTATTGGAGTTCGAAGACTCATTGTGGCAACAATCCTCTGAGCCTGAGTACTACGCAGTTCCTGAGGCATTGGACGAGGAGGGCGGCGACGGCGACATCTTGGAGCTCAGCTTGACGATGAGCAACGTCGATGATCCAGCAGCTGTTCTTGAGGTGCGAATGCTGCTGGACATCAACCTGATCGGTGGTGGCAGTTCGGTTGTTGAAACCAAGGACCACTATGCACTGATCTCGGGGACCCTCGGTACCTCAACCTATGTTCAGCTGCGTGACATCATGGCCAATGAGCCCAACGTGGACACTCTGGTGCTGACCCACGTTGATGGTTCGGAGAACGACGAGATCAATGTGCACACCGCTCGCCTCATTCGAGACGCTGGCTGGACAACTTGGGTTGCAGCCAACGGGGATATTTCTTCGGGCGGAGTCGACATGTTCGCCGCAGGGGTCGAACGCTATTTGGAGCCTGGCGCTTTCGTCGGCGTGCATTCGTGGGCCGGTGATGATGGATCAGTTGGTAGCGACTTTCCCGAGGATCACCCCGCCCACCGGTCACAGCTGGAGTATTTTCGTGCCATGCTCGGCGATGAGGCGGGCCCGGAATTCTACTTCTACACCCTAGAAGCTTCCCCGGCTGCCAGTATCCACCGGATGTCCGCTCAGGAAATTGACACCTACGGGTTGACGACCGGAGAGCCACCGGCTCCACTCGCCGCTGACATCGTTGGTGACCTTGCCGCTGGCTACCTGGAGATCTTTGACGGGGCGTACCTCAAGGTTCTTGTCGAGTCTTGTGACTTTGATGGTTCGACCGGAGTGGCGGACCTGATCAGCCTCGATCTGGGCGAGCTGAGCATTGAGTCTGAGAACGGGAGTGGGCAGGCCACCTTCGCTGATCTTGGTGCAGGCTTCCCCGACTTCCCAATGAGCAATGTGGAAGCTGTCGATGGTCAGTTGCTGGCCGATATTGCCCTGGACCTAGGCGAGATGGTTGCTGCAGATACCAGCTCAGCTCGTCTTGAGATTCCGTGCGCCTGACCGGCGAGAATTCAGGTCCCTTGCGCTGACGGTGGAACCCGGAGAGGGTTGGACTTATTCAGATGCTCCGGAAGATAGGACATTGGGCCCTTCCACAACTTGTTGAAAAGCAGTCTGGTTGAGGTGTGGAGCAAACAACAGCCCGACCAACCGTTATTGCCATTGGTGGACATTCACTTCTGGCGCCAGATCTGCCGCCAACGGTCGCCAACCAGTTCTCTGTCACTCGGGAGGCAATGAAACCGATTGCCGATCTGTTGGAGCGTGGCGAGCATCTGGTGCTGACCCACGGCAATGGTCCCCAGGTTGGGTTCATGCAGCTGCGGTCGGAGATGGCGCGGGACTCTCTACCCGAGGTGCCACTTGATTCCCTCGTCGCCGACAGCCAAGGGGCGATGGGCTACATGATTGAGCGTGCTCTACGTGCGGAGCTTCGACAGCGTGGCAACGACTCTCGGGTGGTCACCATCGTTACCGAGGTTGAGGTTGATGCTGATGATCCGGCATTCGATGCACCGAATAAGCCCATCGGCCGTTTCTATGATGCAACCGAGGCCGCTGCCCTGTCCCAAGAACGGGGCTGGGAGCTGATGGAAGACCCCAAGCGCGGAGTCCGACGGGTGGTGGCCTCGCCTCAACCACAGCGAATTGTGCAGCTTCCGACCATCGAGCAGCTGTGCGATCTTGGTATCACCGTGATCTGTTGCGGTGGCGGGGGCATTCCCATTAGTCGGTCCGCTGATGGCCAAATAGTTGGTCAAGAAGCGGTGATTGACAAGGACCGGGTCTCCATGGTTCTGGCCAACAAGCTCAACGCGAAGGCCTTGGTCATTACCACCAGTGTTGATGGGGTATACGAAGACTTCTACTCCGACAATCCCATTCGACATGCGGAGTTGTCGGTGAGCCAGGTTCGAGACCTGCAAGCCCGAGACCAATTCGCCGCCGGAAGCATGGCCCCGAAAATGGAAGCGGCAGTCGACTATCTGGAAGCAACTGACGGGGTCGCAATCATTTGTGAGCCCGAAGACCTGGTCAGAGCCATTGACAGCGATGCCGGGACCCACATTCGTCGCGACCAATAGCTGGCAGGAATGCAATTCCAACCACCACCCCAATCCGAACAACAAGACATCATGATTCGTTTGAACAGGAAGAGAATAGGTAATGAGTGAGCTGAAATCGTCTCCCCTTTTGGACCAAGCTGCCCTGAGCTCCTTGCTCGGTCAGAGCTTGCTCTTGACCCAGGACTGGTCAACTGAAGACCTGGCCACCGTGCGGATGCTGGCTCGGAAACTGGCTGACCTTGACCGGAAGGGCATTCGTACGCCCCTTTGCCCCAACGAGCTGGCATGGGCAGTTTTCTTCGATGCATCGACTCGAACCAAGAGTGCATGGGCTGGTGCAGCCTCTCGTCTTGGTATGCAACCAGTGATTGTTGATGGCTCCTCAACCCAGGTGTCCCACGGCGAGACAGCAGCAGAGACCGGTGCCATGCTCGGCATGAACGCCCACGCCATGGGTATTCGCCACGACCTGATATTGGGAGAGGGCAATAGTTTCATCCGGGACCTGAAGAGTGGCATTGACAGCTACCTGGATTCAACCGAGGACATCCGCAAGGTCCCAATCGTCAACCTCCAGTGCGATATCGATCACCCAACCCAGTCCATGGCTGACCTGCTCTGGTTGGAAGATAATTTCGATGATCTGAACCAGAAGAACATCACCGTTAGTTGGGCGTACTCACCCTCCTACGCCAAACCACTGTCGGTTCCCCAAGGACTCATCACCCTGCTGACGCGGACCGGAGCGAATATCACGCTGGCTCACCCTCCCGGGTATCAACTGATGGAAGAGACCATGACCGCAGCGGCCAGCAATGCCGAGGCCAGCGGTGGGAGCTTCCGGGTGACTAACGATATGGATGACGCTTTTGCTGATGCCCACGTTGTCTATCCCAAGAGTTGGGGGGCTTATGACCTCATGCTGGAACGGGTTGATGCCAACGCGGCTGGCAACAGCGACGAGATGGCGGCCATCGAGAAGCGGGCGTTGGAACGAAATGCCGAACACACCGATTGGATCTGTGATGAACGGCGAATGGGTCTAACCAACGAGGGCACGGCTCTCTACATGCATTGTCTGCCCGCCGACATCGGCGACGAGGTCAGCCCCGGGGTGATGGATCTACACAAGGTAAACGTGGCCAAAGAGGCCAACTGGAAAGTCTATGTGGTGATGGCCTTGCTGGCCGGGGCGAAGGTTCCCGACCTGGCAGCAAAGCTGGCGTCACTCGAAGAGGAGGCCTAAGGATGACAACAACAAAGAACCTTGATGAACGCGTTGCCGAGCTGAGCGAGTTCTATCTTCCGCTTGCAGCCAAAATTTTGGAGGAAGTTATCCGGATCCCCGCCGACTATGTCGATCGGCCCGTCGATGAAGGAGGAGACCCCGAGTGCGGTCTGAGCAATCACGAAGGCCCTCGCCTGGAGTTCTTGAAGAACACCATCATCGATATTGAGGCCGTTCGTTCGGCCGAGGACGTGTGGTTCGACGAGTACGGCAACCTGGTCTGGACTCTGACTGACCCCGACGACACCACGGATCCAGACCATAAACGCGTGGTCTACTTCGATGGGCACAGCGACACTGTGCAAGCCCTGCGCTCCTCTTGGAAAGAGAAGCTGGTCGGGATCGACTCCTATGACGGTCTCACCGACATCGACGCGGTGGATCGTGACTATCTGCGCGACCAGCTTGGCTACCTCCCGCCCGATGATGAGTGGGACAATCTGATCTTTGGGCGCGGCTCAGCCGATCAGCTGGCTGGTGTTGTCTCGCAGGTGATTGCTTCCAAGATTGCCATTGAGCTGACAGCCGAAGGTGCGCTTCATGGGGTCATCATTCGCTCCTACGCCACCGCGGCTGAGGAAGACAATGATGGTGCCGGACCCATGTATCTGGTCAAGCACGTGCTGCCGGGAGCCAACCCAAGCCTGGTGCCCGACGTCGTCATTCTGACTGAAGGTACCGGTGACGCCAATAAGGGGGCCCTTGGTATCTACCGGGGCCAGCGCGGTCGAATGCAGATTGAGGTGACCGTCACCGGCCGCTCCTGTCACGGATCAATGCCGTGGGAAGGCCTGAATCCTTTGGAGTACGGCGCTGCCATCATCACCGAAGCAGCGAGGCGCTATGAGGAGCGCGACGGCTTCCTCGATGATCCATTCCTTGGCCATGGAACTCGAACCGCGTCGTGGTCACACCTGGACACCCCAAGTGACTGCGCAGTTCCGGATCGTTTCACCTTCCGATTTGACCGCAGGCTGACCGTGGGTGAGGACCCCGAGCAAGCGCGAGCAGATGTTGAAGCAATGGACGCGGTCAAGGTAGCTCGTGATGCTGGACTGGAGGTCGAGGTCGCCATCCCGACCTACAACGGTTTGACCTGGCGTGGCTATGAACCGGGCAACCCGCAGGTCTATATGGGCTGGGCAACACCGGAGGACCACCAGGCCATCACCACCGCAGTATCGGTCTTCGAATCCGTTGTTGCCCCCAATATCGTGCCTTCGGAAACCAAGGGAGGCATGACGACCGATTGTCGGGTTGACCGATGGATCTTCTCTACCGACGGTGTTGGTTTCCCGATCCCAGTCGAGGACACCTCAATCAACATTCCCGAGGCAAAAGACTGGATTGAAGCGGGCGGGTTCAAGCATCCAGCCATGTTGGGGTTTGGGGCCGGGTACGAGCAGAACACTCACAAGATTGGTGAGTGTGTTGACCGGCGGGAGCTGCGCCTGGCCATTGCCTTCATGTCACGCTTTCCCAGCGCGTTTGCCGAGCAAAGCTGACGGGAGACGTCGAGTTCAGGTGGTGGCGAGTTTTCGATACCCGTTGAGGCCACCATCGATGAAGCGTGCGTTGAGGTAGCCCATGTCCTTGAGCGAAGCAGCAGACAGTGCCCCACGATTGACAGCATTGCAATAACAAAGGATTGTTGCGGTGAGGTCGGGAATCTCGCCTTCGATGTTCATTTCGAGTTTCCCGCGACTGATATTGAGTGAACCGTCGATGTGGCCAGCGTCATGTTCTTCCTTGTCGCGGATGTCCACGGCGATGGCTCCCGTGGCTAGTAATGCATCTACTTCGTCGGGTCGAACCGAGTCGACATGTGCGACAGCGTTGTCGGCGAGGGTCTGAAATTTTGAGGTGTATGCCATTGTTCATCTTTTCGCTTGCTAGCAGGATCAACCAAGTATATGACCGAACATACGGACATTTGCGTTCGTTGTTGTTCAGGCCTCTGCTCGGTCCGAGCTTGAGCCGGCAGGAAAGGTCAGGGCTACGGCGAGGGCGCTCAGGAAGTAGCAGGCCGCGACCCACCACCAAGCCCAGCGGTAGCCACTGATATCGAACTCGTCGACCCCGGTGGCAATCAGGGTGATGACAACGGAAATTCCAAAGGCATAGGCGGCTTGACGAATGGTGTTGTAGGTGGCGCCAGCGACCCCGAAGCGTGCTGGGGGCACATCAGAAAGGGCGGCACTTGACCAGGTGGCAACCGTCAATCCGATACCAACACCGACGATCAGCCCAATGGGAACAAATTGACTGAAGACCTGAGGGGTGTCATTGAGGATCAGGGCCTGGGCAACGAACCCGCTTCCGCACAGGAGCGAGCCGACGGACAAGAGCCAACGATGTCCAATGCGATCGGCCAACAGACCAGTGATAGGGGACACAATGGCAGCCAATAGGGGGGCAGGCATCAAGGCAAGACCAGCGGTACGGATTGGCTGATCCCAGAAATCCTGCAAGAACAGCGAGTTGACCAGGAAACCGGAGGTGAAGGCCAGCCCGTAGAAGGTGACCCCAATATTGGTGCTAGCGAATGACCGATAGCGGAACAGATCGAGATTGATGAGAGGCTCGGGGTGGTTTCGTGAACGATGAATCAGCATCGGGATCAGGGTGGCGCCGACCAGAAACATGGCGATGACTCGCAGGTCAGATAGTCCCCACGACTCACTCTGCACGATTGACCCCATAAGCAGGGAGACTCCAGCGGTACCGATGACAACACCGGCTAGGTCAATCTTGCCGGTGGCTTGGGGGTCACTTGACTCTCGCAGAAGCCGTGGTCCGAGGAAGACCACCAGGATGCACAGAGGGACATTGACCATGAAGATGGCTCGCCAGGTGAACAGATCAATCAGCAGGGCACCGAACGCCGGCCCGGCGACGGCTCCAAGTGAGCCGGTGGCTCCCGCTAGGCCAATGGCAGTTGAACGTCGGGCCGGAGGAAACTCGGGCAGCATCACCGCGAAGGATGTAGCCAGGATGATGGCTCCGCCGACCCCTTGAGCGAGACGGGCAGCGATAAGCCACTCGGGGCCGTTGGCCAACCCGGCGGCGAGGGAAGCCAGTCCGAATAGTGCGACCCCGGGAAGGAAGACCTTGCGTCGGCCAATGCTGTCGGCCATGCGTCCCGAGACCAGAAGGAGCGCACCAACAACAATGTTGTACCCAGAAATAACCCAGCTCAAGGTTGAGCGCGAAACGTCAAACTCGCGTTGCATGGAGGGAAAGGCGACCGTCACCGCCGACACATCGACGACAACAAAGAAGGTGACCAGCAATGTAACCCCAAGAGCGAGCCACGCCTGATGGGTGATGACAGTGTCTGGCACCGCGGCGGAATCCATTATCCGCAGCCTAGGTCCAGGCATATCCATGGACCGCATTTCGGCTCGTCGGGAACCGGACCGGCTTGGTCTAACGTCAGAGTGCCATGGGACTGGTGATGAACATAGGCAGAGCAATTGTGCTGGCGGCAATGTGTGGACTCGTTTCCGCTGCCTGCACTTCGGAAGCTATTGAGGAGGTTTTGAAGCCGGAGGATGACCTGGGATCGCCGTTGAGCGTCGGCCCACTGTCATGCGAGACGGATCTTGCTGAGATCATCTCCTTGCTGCGCTCGGGTCTTCCTTCCTATGACTATGAGCCGGCCGGCGACCTTGATGCCTTGGTCAAACAGTCAGATGTGGTTCTGACCGGCACAATCGATTCCATCGTGCGACGCCGCGACCTAACTGGAGCTAATGGTGGCGACTCTGCTGACCATCAGACGGTCATCTCTGTATCCGATCCGCGGGCCCTTCACCTTGGCCCTGGGTTGCAGGGCGAGGCTCGAGAACTGTCGGTGATTTCGATGTTCTCTACCTGGGCCCAAGGGGCAGACCCGGACCCCATGGCCGTGCCCATTGAACTCAGCGGCGTTTCGTTCGTAGCCTTCCTGTTTCAAAGTGCAGCTGTCCCTGGTGGGTTAGGTGTCGACGTTCAGGGGCTCGTTGTTGGCTGCAACGGATCTGACGAGCGAGCGAGAGTCGTCGTCGAACCGCTGCCCCGCGATGCTTCTGTCCTCTCTGTTTCCGCGCTAGCTGAGGCAGTAGTCGCCCTTGGGGAGCTCGAGCTTGACTGAGAAGCACGAGCGAAGGGTCCCGCCTCAGGGTGAGGGATTGTGCCAGTCTCGATAGATGGCTGGAATCGTGCGGGCCTTGATGGTTGTCTTGTCCTTATTCGGTGTTGTTGTGCTGCCCGTTGCCCCCGCCCAGGCGCGCACCACTGCAGCCGAGTCGGTTGTTACTGCCGCCTATGAAGGGCTGCTTGGGCGCCAACCCGACGCGGGCGGGCTTGCCTACTGGACCAATCAGATTGACTCGGGTGTATCGGCCGGTGTGGTGGTTGGACAGATCGGTGATTCCTTGGAACAACGGCGTCATGTCGTTGCTGGGGCCTACCGAGATATTCTCGGTCGGTCGGCGGATGTTGCCGGCCTGGATTATTGGGCCAGCCTCTTGGTCGAGAAGGAAACTGCCGGTGACCTGTACGCCCTCTTCTTCTCCTCTCCGGAGTACTTTGCGCGGTCCGGGGGCACTAACCAAGGCTTTGTCACGGGGTTGTACCGAGACGTTCTCAACCGAGCGCCCGAAGGTCCAGGGTTGACCTACTGGGTTGGTTTGCTAGCAGGAGATACCAGTCGGCAGCAGGTAGCGGCCGAATTCTTGCGATCGTTGGAGGGAGTTCTCCAACCGGAGCTTTCGGTGGTTCGAGCCGAACCCGCCGCGTTGGCAATAGCTACTCATCTGCATTCCATCAAGGTGACTCTTGATCGTGACGTCATTGCTTCTGCCTCGGCAATGTTGGTCTCGGTGGATGGCCGACGCGTCGCGGGCTCGGTGTTGGCTGGGGCGACCTCAGCTGACCTGGTCTTTGAACCGGCGGGATTGCCAACGGGGTTGACTCCCGGCCAGGTGGTACCAGTCATCGTCACCGTCTTTGCCTTTGATGGGACCCAGGTTGAACGAGTCGACTACCGATTCAACTACCCCGCAGGGTTCGAAGGCGGCTCACTGGACTACATGCTGGTGGCCTTCTATGGGCACCCAACCACCGACGTGCTTGGAGTGGCGGGAGAAGGCACACCCGAACAGATCTTGCCCCGCCTGCTGGCCCAGGCCGAGCCCTATCGGGCCCAAGGCCGACCGGTCATACCGGCGTTCGAACTCATCGCCACCCTGGTGACCGCCTCACCTGGACCCGACAATCACTATCGAAGCCGAGTCGACCATGAAGCGGTCCGACCCTATATCGAAGCTATCCGCACCGTCGGCGGCCAGGTCATCTTGGACATCCAACCCGGTCGTGCAGCCTTCCTCGATGAAGCTCGATCCTACGAAGCCCTGCTCTTGGAACCGGAAGTGGGATTGGCCATGGATCCCGAATGGGTCGTTGGGCCGACTCAGACTCCAGCCGGTCGGGTCGGCACAATCGACGGGGCCGTCATCAATGAGGTTTCGGCTTATCTGTCTGATCTGGTGGCCGCCAATGACCTCCCCGACAAGTTGCTGATTGTTCATCGCTTCCGCCCCGACATGGTTACCAACACCGACATCATCGTGTCGCGCCGTGGGGTCATCATCTTGTTCCAAGCCGATGGTGAAGGCGGCCCTGGGGCCAAGATTGCCGACTACAACACCCTGCTTCCTCCACGGTTCGCCCGCGGTTTCAAGGTGTTCTACGACGAAGACTCGCCGACCATGTCCCCAGCAGCGGTGTTGGCCCTGAACCCCGATCCGGACTATGTGAGTTACCAGTAGCAACCGGCTTTGACCACAGTGGCGCTCGGTTTCGCCCCAAGACACGGTCGAGACATACCCTCCGCTCCTATGAGTGGAATCAATAGTGCAGGCGGCTCTCGATGAGCGGAAGACCTAGTCAAGGGCTAGTCGGTGGACTCATTGCCATCGGACTTTGCGTCACCAGTTGCACAACAAGTCCGTTGGCCATTTCAACTCCTGAGTGCTGGATTGAGCAGAGAAACGAAGACCTTCCCCAATCGGCCTCGATTAGATGCGGGGAGGAGCTTCCCACCGGCGCTGGCGGTCGCCGCGATTCCAGAACAACCAAGGAGGTCGAGTTCTCTGCCGACGGACTGCGGCTCTACACCTCCTCGGACCGGGTTGAAGAGTGGTTGATCGCTGATGGGAGTCGAGTATCGACGTGCCCTGAGTCCCGTGAGGACAACTGCGTTATCGAAGGCGGCGGCCAGATGATTGTGACCGAGGCCGGATACCTGGGCTATATGAACTCGGGCCGGGTCTTTACTGGCCCGATGTACGGCGAGCAACAGGTGGCAGATAGTGCTGTTCCCCCGTACTCCAAAGAGACTTATGTCGAACCTTGGGATGCACTGCTCTCCTACAACGAGAGTGTGTTCCACTTCTATGATGTCAAGAGCGGGGACTTCTTGCAGGAGGTTCCGGTCGAGACGGGGATTGAACTGGTTGTCGCTGGCCAAGACTCCTACTCCGTTGCCAATCTCGGGTACGAGATCTTGAATCTGCCCCTCATCGAAGAGCACGAGAGCATGCTGTTGCAAGGCCACCAAGCCCCAATCGCAGAGATGATCTACAGCGACGATGACTCCCAACTGGTCTCCATCGACGCCGAGGGACACCTCATTATCTGGGACACCACGACCGGCGAAAAGCTGTTGGACATTGTCGTTGTGGCTGATGACATGTTCATTGGTGGTGACATCTTCAGTCCAACCGTCGACATGGCCCTTTCACCGGACAACAGCCTCCTGGTCGTCAATTCGGTGTCACGACTCCTCACGTTCTATGACACCGACACCGGCAAGGTGGTGGCCGAACTGGAAATGCTCGAAGCACCCTTCGACATGGATTTCTCCCCCGATGGCACCCAACTAGCCGTCGGCCTTTTGTACACCGGGGTCTACAACCAGAACCCGACCCGCTCCACCTTGCACTCAGGTCCAGCCGTTGTGCTCGACATTTCCGAAGTCGGCTAACAAGCCATTGCTCTTCGCTTTGGCGCCGCAGGGCGTGTTGAGCCCGAGGATCGGCCTGTTAGCGGTTGGTCAGTAGCTGGCGTCGGTTGCGTAGCTCCGCAACGAGTTTGTGGGTGATGGTCTGGTCGAAGGGGAGCGCACCCTCGGAAAGAGCTTTCGTCAGGTCAGCAGTAGCGTCCAGTAAGCCGTCGATAGTTTTGGTAGTTGCTGCTTCGCGAACTCCAATGGACTGGCCAAACTCGATCCATCGCCGCCGAGAAATGCCTTGGGTCCTTCCGCCGATGGAAAGTGCCATGGTGGTGTCCCCGTAGGGGACGGTCGAGGGCAAGTCGTAGGCCGGGGAGAGATGTCGTTCCCCATCGCGGTCTCGCAAAACAGAAAGGTTCTTGGCGTGTACGTCGCCATTGCCGGTGAGCCAGGCGAACACCAGTTGCCGCAGGACATCGCGAGCAGCGACTATGGGGGCCGCGCATCTCGCCGTGATCGAACGAGCGACTGCTTCGGACGTCAAGTTGTACTTGTCTGCGGGCCAGCGGCCCATGAGTTGGCAGGCGTCCTCACACTCAAGCGAAGTTGGCCCGTCTTCGGTGGCCACACGATCGAATCTTCGCACCAACAGCCCTGGCCGCCCATCGGCATCAGTGACATTGGTGAAGTCGGCAGTTGGGATCCCTGCCTGGGTTGACAAGGCCAGAAAGTACGCTTCGTTGGCAACAATGTTGGGGTGTTCCGGGGGATCCATCTTGAGAATGAAACGATCGCTGGCCTGACCAATTGGCAAGGACAGCCCCTTGAGCGATGCCTTGTCTTGCACTCCGGGAATGGCTACGGGGTCGATGATTCCTTGTTGGTTCAAGACGTCGACGAATCGGATCGTGTCAAATGAGCCCGCGATATTCATGAGCGGCTCAGCTGGCTTCGGGTGTGACCCCGCTGGAACCACAACTACATCGCCAATCGGATCGGTGCCTACCGCCAGGAGCAGCGATAGCTCATCGTCAGCCGAAGTCTTAATCCGTTGCCGAAGAGCCGTCAGCCGCCGCCCTTCTGGAAGCAAGCCAGCGAAGAATGGAGGCACGGCACCGCCTGCGGTGAGATAGGACTCGGCACGTAGCGGCAAGGAAACACAGACCGGCTGGCTTGCCGAAGACAGATAGTCAGGTTGGTAGGCGAATACCACTCCCATAGCGGAGCGACTGAGGGTGGCGGCAAAATGGCCGCCCTTGTAGACGTCGGCTCGAGCGACCGATTTCACCGATTTCCGATTGGTACTCATGTTCGGGATACGACCTGAAGATCAAGTCCGAGCACCTCAAGAACATTCAGAAGCTTGTCCAGACGCAGGGTTGGTTTGCCGTGTTCAAGGCTGTGAATGAAGCGAATAGACACTCCGGCAAGATCGGCGAGCTCTTCTTGGCGGAGCCCAAGTGCACGGCGTCGATCGCGAGCCGTCATCCCCAACTCTGCCGTTTTGGTTTCCACTTCTCCACCTCAAATTCGGTTCGATCGTACGGATATCTAGTCTATCGACCGAACTTGGGTGTGTGGTAGTAGTATTCAGCACGATCATGCCGAAACGACATGGAAGCAGGCATCGGGTATATGTTTCCGCCACAATCGGCGCGATCGTTCCGAAATCTGCCAGTTTTATGACCGGCATGGCAGGACCTAACGCGCCAGGGACTGTCTCACCAGGGGTTACCGCTCATGGCTATCGCCCGAGGGGGTGCCAGACGGTCTTCATCTCGCAGAAGTCAGCGATGACGTAGGGACTCTGCTCATCGGCCTCGCCCCGGACCAGACGTTTCACATTGTCGGCTGCTTCAGCAATGACATCGGGGTCCAGGTCCTGTGGTGCCCCAGTCAAGTCGACGGCATTCACGTCACGATGACCAAGTAGCCAGGGCAGCAGCTCGCTGCTATCGCCAGTCAAGATGTTGACCACGCCACCGGGTACATCGGAGGTGGCAAAGACTTCAGCCATGGCTACCGCCGCGAGCGGCGAACTCTGGCCAGCCAGCACGATGGCAGTATTGCCACTGACCAAGGCCGGAGCCAGGCGAGAGGCCAAGCCAAGCAGGCTCGGACTATCCGGTGACACGACACCAACCACACCGGTTGGTTCGGGGAAGGTGAAGTTGAAGTAGGGGCCAGCCACCGGATTGACGGTTCCAGCGACATGCTGGAACTTGTCGCACCAGCCGGCGTACCAAACCCAACGATCGATGGCCTTGTCGACTTCGCGTCGTGCCTTGCGAGCATCGACACCACAATGGCGAAGTTCTTCGACGAACTGTGTTCGTCGGCCTTCCATCACCTCGGCCACCCGATACAGGATCTGGCCACGGTTGTATGCGGTACGACCAGCCCACCCCGACTGGGCCGAACGAGCAGCACGAACAGCCTCACGCAAATCCTTGCGAGAGGCCCACGCCACATTGGCAATCAGGGAACCGTCGGCATCATTGACGGCAAAGGTACGACCCGATTCGGACCGGGGGAACGCGCCACCAATAAACAGCTTGTAGGTCTTTTGAACATCCAGTCGCTCGACCATCACGAACCCCCCGCTATCGGTGTGTGTGAAACGTAGGGAACCAGGCCATGCAAGCCACCCTCTCGTCCGAAACCACTTTCCTTGTAGCCACCAAAGGGGCTGGCCGGATCGAACTTGTTGTAGGTGTTGGCCCAGATGACTCCGGCATCCAACCGGTCAGCCATCCACAGAATCTTCGAACCCTTCTCGGTCCAGATTCCAGCCGACAATCCATAGGGTGTGTCGTTGGCCTTGGCCACCGCTTCTTCTGGTGTGCGAAAGGTCAGGACAGAAAGAACCGGGCCGAAAATCTCGTCACGAGCAATCCGATGGCTTTGATGCACATTGGTGAAGATGGTTGGCTTGAACCAGAAACCACGGTCGGGCAGCGAGCAGTCGGGCTGGTACAGCTCGGCCCCTTCGGCCACGCCAGACTCCACCAGTTCGGTGATCCGTGCAAGTTGGGCAGCGGAGTTGATGGCCCCAACGTCGGTGTTCTTGTCCAGTGGATCACCAACCCGAACCGTGGCCAACCGTCGTTTTAGTCGTTCAACGAAGGAGTCAGCAATGGACTCCTGCACCAGCAGTCGTGAGCCGGCACAGCACACATGGCCCTGGTTGAAGTAGATGCCGTCAATGACACCCTCAACCGCCTGCTCGATTGCTGCGTCTTCAAAGACGATGTGAGCGGCCTTACCCCCGAGCTCCAACGTGAGAGGAACGCCACGGGCGGCGGCCGAGCGTTGGATCTGCTTGCCAACCGCGGTCGACCCAGTGAATGCCAGCTTGTCAATATCTCCATGCTCCACCAGGGCCGCGCCAGTTGGGCCAGCACCAGTAACGAAATTGACGACTCCATCGGGCAAGCCAACATCCTGCATGAGCTGGGCCAGGAGCAGGGCAGTCAGGGGAGTGGTTTCGGCTGGCTTGAGCACCACGGTGTTGCCGGTAGCCAGTGCTGGTGCCAGCTTCCATGACGCCATCAGGAGGGGGAAATTCCAAGGAATGATCTGGCCGACGACACCTCGTGGGGCCACCTTGCGGCCAGGGAAGGCGTACTCCAACTTGTCAGCCCAACCGGCGTAGTAGAAGAAGTAGGCAGCCGACAAGGGAATGTCGACGTCACGGCTTTCCTTGATTGGCTTGCCGCCATCCATGGTTTCCAGCACGGCAAACTCGCGGGCACGTTCTTGCAACTGGCGGGCAATACGGAACAGATACTTGGCCCGCTCTCGCCCAGGCATTGGGCCCCAAACCTCGGTTTGAGCCTTGCGGGCAGCGGCAACAGCCCGGTCAACATCAGCGGCCGAAGCGGCGGCAATCTGAGCCAACGGTTCTTCGGTGGCTGGAGACAGGGTGGTGAAGGTCTCGCCGCTCTGAGCCTCAACAAATTTGCCGCCAATGAACAGCCCGTACTCCTTCTCAATAGAAACAATTGAGGTGGATTCGGGAGCTGGCGCATAGTCAAGGCCGAAAGCCAATGGGCTTGGCACCACGGCGGAGCCGCCAGAGGCAGGCTCGACCTTGTCGTTCTTGTCGGTACTCATCGTTGGTTCATGATTCAGTCAATACTCACGTCGCGAGGGCCGGGGTAGCGGCCGGTATCCAGTTTCTGAACTTGCAGTAAGGCATCATTGAGCAGGCTTGAGGCTCCGATGCGGAAGAGGTCCGGGGTAAGCCAGTCTTCGCCGAGGGTTTCGCTAATCAAAACCAGATAATGCCAGGCTTGTTTGGCGGTTCGAATACCGCCGGCCACCTTGAGGCCGACAATCTCACCGGTCTGGTCGGCGTAGTCACGAATGGCCTCAGCCATACATAAGGCGACTGGCATGGTGGCGTTGTTGGAGACCTTGCCGGTACTGGTCTTGATGAAGTCGGCTCCGGCGGCCATGGCCAGCATGGAAGCCTTGCGAATCTGGTCATAGGTTCCGAGTTCACCAGTTTCCAGAATCACCTTGAGGTGGGCTTGGCCGCAGGCCTCTTTCTGGACCTCGATCTCGTTGAAGACATAGTCATAGTTCCCGGAGAGGAAGGCTCCTCGGCTGATGACGATGTCGATCTCATCGGCGCCGGCCGCTACCGCGGCTCGAATGTCCGCGGTGCGAACGTCCAGGGTCGATTGGCCCGAAGGGAAGGCGCCGGCAACGCTGGCGACCTTGACGGGAGAATCCTTGGTGTGCTGGACGGCGAAGGGGACGAGTTCGGGGTAGACGCAGACCGCGGCGACCGGTGGGATGGCCGGGTTAAAGGCATCAGGCCGGACCGCTTTTTGGCATAAGGCGGCGACCTTGCCCGGTGTGTCCATGCCTTCCAAGGTAGTGAGGTCGATGCAAGAGATTGTCAGGTGAAGGGCACCGCGTTTGGATCGTGCCTTGATGGAGCGGGTTGAGAATGCTTTGGCCCGTGCCTCTATCCCGACCTCGTCAACCGAGGTCATGCGGAGAGAAACGCCGCTACGCGTCCGCGGGGCAAAGGGCTGCGATGCGCTGACTAACCCGGGGTTCGTACTCATTTCGTCAAGTCTGCCACACCATGGCCATGATAGAAACCAGTTGAGGAGCGTGAATGGCTGTGACACGGTGAACGTTGGCACAGTCGAGAGGTCTGCACCCAGTTGCGACCAGCCTGCGGTCGATTCCTCTGTCGGATGGTCGAATGGATTACGGTATTGTCGACAAGGCAATGGACAGGATTGAAGTAGCAAAGGCGTGTGTCCACCTGACAGCCTGAGTGCTCATGGAAGGAACACGAAATGAACCAGCCTTATGACCCCGCGGTCGAGGGTGCCCAGATGTCTTTTGATGGACGTATGTCTTACGGCGACTACCTGAGTATCGAACAGATTCTGTCGGCTCAGCATCCACGCACTGATGCCCACGACGAGATGTTGTTTGTGATCCAGCATCAGACGTCGGAGCTTTGGATGAAGTTGGCCATCCATGAGATTGCTGCCGCTCGCTTAGCTATTGAAGCGGGCAACCTTCCGCCCGCTTTCAAGATGCTGGCCCGAGTGGCTCGCATCTTTGAGCAGCTCAATAATGCGTGGGATGTGCTTCGCACCATGACTCCTAGCGAATACACCGATTTTCGCGACGACTTGGGCCAGTCATCGGGTTTCCAGTCCTACCAATATCGCCTGATCGAGTACGTAGTTGGAAACCGCAACCACGCGATGCTGCGACCTCATGAGCACAACCCTGAGGTGCTGGCAATGCTTCAAGCAGAACTTGCTCGCCCATCATTGTATGACGCGGTTTTGATTCACTTGAACAAGTCGGGAATCACCATTCCTTCAGAGGTCCTGGAACGCGACGTCGCTCGTACCCACAAACCAAATGACGGAGTTGTCCAGGCTTGGAAACAGGTCTACCAAGACCCGGAGAAGTACTGGCAGCTCTATGACTTGGCCGAGAAGCTGGTTGATTTTGAGGACTATTTCCGCCGCTGGCGCTTCAACCACGTGACCACGGTCGAGCGCATTATTGGTCTGAAGCGCGGCACCGGGGGAACCGGGGGAGTGAGCTACCTTCGGCGCATGCTGGAAGTTGAGCTCTTCCCCGAACTGTGGGAAGTCCGCACCGTTCTGTAGCGGCTGTTCGGTTCTAGAGGAGGGCAGCTCTCTAGAGGGTGGGGAGCAAAGCATCGAAGAGGGCATTGAAGTCCTTGGCCGCCATGGCTGCGGTTTCCATCACTTCTTCGCCGGACAATGGATTCGGCGAGATTCCTGCTGCCAGATTCGTCACCAACGAGATGCCAACTACTTCGGCTCCCATATGGCGTGCAGCCACCGCCTCGGGAACCGTTGACATGCCGACCAGTGCGGCGCCAAGGATCTTGGACATCTGAACTTCGGCCGGGGTTTCGAAACTCGGGCCTTGCCACCAGGCATAGATTCCTTCGCGTAGCGGCACGCCGACCTTGGCTGATGCTGCCCTGGCCTTGTCTTGCAAGCCTGGTGAGTACACGTCTGTCATGTCGGGGAAACGTGGGCCAAGTCGATCGTCGTTCTTGCCCCCTAGTGGGCTGAGCCCGGACAGGTTGAGGTGGTCGGTGATCAGGGTGAGATCACCGGCTTCCATCCCGTCGGCGACACCGCCCGCAGCATTGGTCAGAACTACCTTGGCGCACCCGGCCAGAATCGAGCAGCGAACGGCGAAGGTGATGGACTCCATTGAATGCCCCTCATAGGCGTGTGATCGACCAGCCAAAAGGAGAACGCGGTTGTCGCCCATCTGGACCGAATAGGCCTTGCCCGCATGACCACTGGCCCCAGGCTGGGGGAAGCCCGGTAGATCGCCGTAGTCGATGATGGTGGCATCAGGCACTGTTGCTGGATAGCTCCCCAGGCCGGACCCAAGCACGGCGACCACATCGTGATGTTCCGCCCCGCTGAGTTCGTTGATCCGTTTCGCTGTCGATTGCAGATCTTCATACAACATGGTGATTCACCTAACTTGTTTGGCTGGCTGTTGGTTGGGGATAGTTGAGTCGTTGGGCGCGGTTGGTCACCAGGTTGGTCGGGTGAGCACCCCACCGTCGACTATCAGATCGATGCCGGTGACCCACCGGGACAGGTCGGAGATCAGAAAGAGGCAGGCATCACCGATGTCGGAGGGTTCTCCCATGCGGCCAAGGGGTGCGCTTGAGGTCCAACGCTCCACTCCGTCTGGCCAGTCATCGGCCAGCCCCGGTCGGTTGATGAGTCCAGGCGAAATGGTATTCACCCGAACGCCACTAGGCCCGTAGGCCAAAGCCGCAGCTTTGGCGTGGGCGATTAGGCCGGCCTTGGAGACGGAATAGTGACCATGCAACTCGGTCGGTTGGTGTCCTTCGATGGAGGCGATGTGGACGATGGAACCACCGGTGCCTTGTCCACCCATGACCGAGGCCACGGCTTGGGTTAGGCGGTGGCTGGCGGTCAGGTTGACCTCGATCATTTCTCGCCACTCGTCATCTTTGAGTTGGTTGAAGTGCCCCAAAGTCTGGATGCCAGCATTGTTGACCAGTCCATCGATGTGACCGTGGCGTTCCAGAACCTGGTCGACGATCTGGTCCGGAGCGTCCGCTGCGGTGAGGTCGACGATGAGGTCAGCGCTCTGAGCTGGGCCGCTGCGTCGGTGGGTGACAATAGTTGCCCCGGCCAGTTGGAGCCGTTCGCTGATGCCTGCGCCGATTCCACCGGTTGCGCCGGTGACGATGACAACGCGGCCCGTCAAGTCCAGCATGTCTTGGGGCGACTCAGTCATGGTTTGCGGCCTCAGCTCTGGTGAAGGAAGGAATCAGTGCGGCTGCTGAAGGGAAACGTTTGGCCAGGTCTTCGGATGATCCCAACTCAAAACCGTCGGAGTGATAGGGCGGGGCCATGGTTGTTCCTACCAGCGACCATTCACCCATGGTCCGTGCCCCCATCCAAACCCCGGGTCCGACGCCGTAAAATGGGCGCTGGCCAGCCAAGAGATCATCACCAAGAACAAAGAGAGAATGTGATTCGGTATCTGGATCCAACAGCAGCATCTGGACTGGTGCGCCGCCATAGTGGTGCCACAATTCTGGGCCGGTGAGTCGGTGGAGGGCCGAGAAGTCGCCCTCCTGCATCAGGAAGTAGATCCCGGAGCCAGCCTCATCCAGCCAGGTTTGCGCCCACAGGCCCCCCTCGTCTGGCAACGGCTTGAGCTTGAGGAGTTCTGCAACCTCAGGACCAGTCATCATGATGGCAACGTATCGCTGTTTGCCGATCGCTGCCCCAAACACGTCAATGGACCTTCGACACGTCACGGCACCCTGGACAACGAGTAGGATCGCTCGAATTGGGAGAAACTGGAACAGGTGGGCAACACCAAATCCCATGTTGGATCAATGATCATGTCTGCGTGTTCAAAACCGAGGAGAGATACCTTATGAAACGATCAACTACTAGCGGGCTTGAGCCCCGCCGACTGGGCGGAATCGTTCGCCTGATTGCCATTCTCGCAGCCTTCGGAATGGTTGCGGCCGCCTGCGGCGGCAGCTCATCCAGCGATGGAACGACATCGGAAACCACCGTCGCTGCGGGTGATACCGAAACCACGGCGCCTGCCGACGATGGCGAAGATGCCATGGCTGATGATGATCATGCTGATGGCGAAGACGCCATGACTGACGACGGCGCTGCTGCAGCCCAGGTCACTATGGAACAAGAGTGTGCGGCAACCGGCGACCTTGATGTTCCCGAAGGTTTCAACGTCATCCTGGTCACCGACCTTGGCAAGATCGATGACGGTACGTTCAATCAGTTTGCCTATGACGGCATGCAAGCAACCGCAGACTGCTACGGATTTGAAACCAGCTTCATCGAGACCGCATCCGAAGCAGACTACGAATCCAATATTGCTACGGCGCTGGAAGCTGAGCCGAACGTCATTGTGACTGTCGGTTTCCTTCTGGCCTCAGCCACACTCGAGGCAGCAACCGCCAACCCCGACGTACTGTTCATTGGTGTCGATCACTTCCAGCCCGAGTTCCCTGCCAACTACATCGGCGTGCTCTTCCAAGAGCATGAGGGTGGCTATATGGCTGGCGCACTAGCGGCCGCGATGAGTGAAACCGGTGTGGTCGGAATCGTTGCTGGCCGTGAAGACGTGCCGCCCGTCGTGCGCTTCGTGAACGGCTTCACTGTCGGCGCAGCATCGGTCAACCCTGATGTCACCGTGCTCAGTGTCTACAACGAGTCCTTCGGCGACCCAGCCAAGGGTGCATCTGACGCCCAGCAGTTCATTGGCGAGGGAGCCGACGTCATCATGGGTGCCGGTGGACCAACCGGATCCGGAGCCGTCAAGTCGGCTGCTGAGTCCGGAGCATGGGCCATTGGTGTTGACCAGGATGAGTACTTCACCACCTTCAATGGTGGTTCTGCTCCTGGAGCTGAACAGTTGATCAGCTCGGCTATGAAGCGCGTCGACCTTGGTGTCTTCCGCAACATTGTCGCTGCGATAGACGGAAGCTTCACCGGCGGCATGTCCATCCTGACGGCAGAGAATCTCGGTATTACCTATGCCCCGTTCCACGATGCAGCAGTAACGCCTGAAGCTGCGGCAGCCGTAGAGGCCGCCCGTGCCGGGTTGGCTGATGGCAGTATCGACACTGGAGTTTGTGGCGTCGATGGCCTGTTCATTGGTGAAGGGTCCTTCTGCGACTAGGTCAATTTGTCTGAGGCCCTGCTGGTGGAATTGTGTTCTGCCAGCAGGGCCAGTTTTCCGCCTGTGAAGACCGGCCGGTCTTGGAAGTACCTAGGCGGCTCTGGAGACAGCATGAGCACACCTGTATGACAACACCGGTCCTCGAAGTACGCAACATCAGGAAGACGTTTCCCGGTGTCGTAGCTAACGACGCGGTTGACTTCACCCTGATGAAGGGAGAGATCCACTGCTTGCTGGGGGAGAACGGGGCAGGCAAGAGCACCCTGATGAACATCGTGTTCGGCCTCTATCAGCCGGACAATGGCACCATCGAGGTGGATGGCGAAGAGGTCTCGTTCGAGAACTCTCGAGATGCCATTGCTGCTGGCATTGGCATGGTGCACCAGCATTTCCAGCTGATCCCGGTGTTCACGGTTGCGGAGAACGTGATTCTTGGCAGTGAAACCACCAAGGGAAAGCTGCTTGATCTGGATGCGGCCCGATCGATAATCCTTGATCTCGGGAAACGCTACGGCCTCCATGTTGACCCAGACGCCAAGGTTGGCGATCTGTCAGTAGGTGAGCAACAACGAGTCGAACTGATCAAGGCCCTCTATCGCGAGGCCGACATTCTCATTCTGGACGAGCCGACAGCAGTACTCACCCCTGGCGAAGTAGATGACTTCTTTGAGGTTGTGCAGTCCCTGGTACAGCAGGGAAAGTCCATCATCTTCATCACCCATAAGCTGCGAGAGGTACTGGCGGTTGCCGACAAAATCACGGTGATGCGGTCCGGCACCGTTGTCGGCACGGCTGAACCTTCCACATCGACTCAGCAATCGTTGGCTAATCTCATGGTCGGCCACGACGTCACTTTGCAGGTTGACAAGACTCCAGCCGAACCGGGTGAGACGGCTCTAGTCGTGAGCCATCTGCAAGTGTCGGACACACGCGGGCTTCCAGCGGTCGCCGGAATCGATCTGGAGGTGCGGGCCGGTGAGATCTTCGGCATAGCCGGAGTGCAGGGGAACGGCCAACGTGAGCTGGTGGAGGCCCTAGCCGGAATGCACAAGATAGATGGCGGCCGGGTCCAGATGCTTGGCGTCGATGTCACCTCCATGTCGCCTCGACAAATCTCCGAACTGGGTGTTGCCCATATTCCCGAGGATCGAGAGAAGCACGGTGTTGTCGGTGAGTACCCGATCTATGACAACCTCGTCCTCAACCGCTACTTCAAGGCCCCGTTCGTCAAACGCGGCGTCCGTCAGATGGGAGCCATTCGGGCCGAGGCAGAACGCCTCATCCAGATGTTCGATGTCCGTACCCCGTCTATGGACACCCTCACTTCCAGCCTGTCCGGCGGCAATCGCCAAAAAACCATCATCGCCCGAGAACTAAGCCAGGATCCGAAACTGATGCTGGTGGCCCAACCCACTCGCGGGCTCGATGTTGGATCCATCCAGTTCATCCATGAGCAGATCATTGCCCTACGAGATTCTGGGGTAGCTGTGTTGCTGGTCTCGGCGGAGCTTGACGAGATCATGTCGCTTTCAGACCGAGTCGGAGTCATGTATCAGGGAAAGATGGTTGGTGTTGTCGAGGCGGCGGGAGCGACCCGAGAAACGTTGGGGATCTTGATGGCTGGCGGCACCATCGATGAGGCCAGGACTGACGGAAGCGAGCACCGAGGGAGCAGCCGGTGAGTGACAAGGTGACAAGGTGACAAACGGGGCGGCACCAAACGGGGCGGCACCAAACGGGGCGGCACCAAACGGGGCGGCGTCGAAGAAGATCACTCGGGCCTTCAGCCTGCAACCAATCCTTGTGCCGTTCTATGCCCTGATCCTTGCCGTTCTGGTCGGGGGCGTCTTGATTGCCATCGTCGGGGTGAACCCCTTCACCGCCTACGGCTATCTGCTGAAGGGGATGTTTGGAAGTCCTGATCGAATTGCTGGCTCCATTGCTCGCTCGGTTCCCTTCATTGGCTCGGCTCTGGCGCTGGCCGTAGCCTTTCGTGCTGGATTGTTCAATATTGGAGCTGAAGGCCAGCTCCTTCTTGGTGGCGTTAGCGCAGCCTGGGTAGGGACCTGGGCCTGGATGGCTGACATGCCCGCCATCATCGCCATACCGATCGTGATTCTGGCTGGAATGCTTGGTGGTGGAATCTGGGGAGCAATCCCGGGTCTTCTGCGGGCCAAGACTGGAGCCCATGAGGTCATCACCACCATCATGTTGAACTCCATTGGCCTCTTCGGAGTCCGCTGGCTGGTCAGCTCACAGAAACCCGTGGTGTTGCGCGATATTGAGAGCACGGCTCCCCGAACCCGTCCCATCGCCGAAGGGGCCCGGCTTCCCACGTTCCTTGATTCCAGTCAGCCGAACCTGCACCTCGGTCTCGTCCTCTTGGTACTGGCTGCGATCGCCATGGCCTTGCTGCTGGACCGAACGAGTTTTGGCTTCGAGGTGAACACCGTTGGCCTGAACCCCGGAGCAGCTAAGTATGCCGGTATTTCGGTGAACAAGACCATCGTTCTGGTCATGGCCTTGTCCGGTGCGATGGCTGGCCTGGCCGCGGCCTCAGAGGTGTCCGGTACCAGTGGGACCTTCCAGCCAGGAACCTTCGCTGGCATGGGCTTTGACGG
Organism: Actinomycetes bacterium; assembly: GCA_024280015.1. GTDB lineage: Bacteria > Actinomycetota > Acidimicrobiia > Acidimicrobiales > SZUA-35 > JAJRQY01. The sequence goes on along the minus strand of JAJRQY010000124.1, from coordinate 31,680 downwards.
CATCGCCATTGCCTTGCTGGCTCGAGCGAAACCGATACCGATCATCTTCTCTGCCATCATGTGGGGCTCTATGTTGTCCGGCGCCCCCCTGATGCAGCAAGAGGCTGATGTGTCCATCGACGTAGTACGGATCATCCAAGCACTGGTTCTCTTGTTGGTTGCCGCCGATGCCATTGTTCGCTACATCTTCCGAGTGAAGGTTGAGACCGGAAATGAGTTCGCCGCCTCGTCCACGGTGGAGGCCTCATGAGTTCTGCAGCGGATTCAGTCAATGCGGGACGATCAGTGAGTCAGAAACGAGTATCTCGTCCTGGCCAATCGTCGACTAAGCACTACTACTTCGGGGCAGCCCTTGTTCTGCTCGGCCTGGTGCTTCTGATCTTCGTCGCCCCGAACCTCATTGATGAGACTCGGGCCTTCCGGTTGAACAAGCCACCGGACCCGGTCCAGTTCGAGTTCAAACCCCCAACCTTTGTTGGGCTCGCCGGAGCCTTCTATATCCTTGTTGGTTTCCTCACTGTCCTGCGAGATCGCCTTGGGTCATGGACCCGATTCGCCGCCATTGCCGGTGTTGCCTTCATGCCGCTGCTAATTCTGGCTATGGCCCTGGGTAGGTCCGATCTTTCTGGCACCAATGTCGTGAACTTGTTGGTGTCATCGCTCTTTCTAGCCACACCGATCGCCTTGGGTTCGATGACGGGCTTGTGGTCAGAGCGAGTTGGCATCATCAATATCGGTATTGAAGGAACCATGCTTGGCGCCGCCGGCATCGCCTACATGACCTACGCCTTGGTCGGTGATGGAGCAGAGCGCTGGGCCTTGTGGCTTTCGGTGTTGGTTGCCATCCTTGTTGGCGGACTTTTTGCTCTCTTGTTGGCGGTGCTCTCCATCCGCTTTGGTATCAACCAGATCATTGCTGGCGTGGTGATCAATCTGCTCGCTTTGGGCTTGACGGGCTTCCTTCGATCCCAGGTGATTGTGAAGTCCGGAGTTGGGACTGGTGTGGCAACACCTTCTTTCGGTATCCCGCTGTTGAGCAAGATTCCAGTGATTGGAGATCAGCTCTTCGTTGGCCAACCGATCAATTTCGCCATGTACCTGGTGGTCTTCCTCACCTGGCTAGTCATGTTCAAGACCCCATGGGGCTTGCGGGTTCGAGCCTGTGGTGAAGATCCTCACGCGGCCGAGACAGTCGGCATCAATGTGATTCGCACCCGCTACATGTCGGTGGTACTCGGCGGCTTCATTGCTGGACTGGCCGGAGCCTGGTTCTCGCTGGAATCCTCGGCGCGGTTCGAGGACAATATGACCAACGCGGCTGGCTTCATTGCTTTGGCCGCCATGATCTTTGGCAAGTGGACACCCTGGGGAGCGTTTGCTGGCGCCCTGCTATTTGGCTATGCCGACGCATTGCAGACCAGACTCCAGTTCCTCAAGGTCGACATCGCCGGCTTTGAAATTCCGAGTGAGTTCTGGCAGATGCTGCCCTTCGCCATCACCATCCTGGTGGTTGCGGGATTAGTGGGGAGAGCCACTCCGCCAGCGGCTGAAGGCAAACCGTTCCAGGCCTCGCAATAGGTGTCCAGGCGCGCAATAGGTCTGCCTAGGCGGAACTAGATCAACGGCTCGGTGTCGAACAGACGGAACCGATGCCTTTGGCAGACAACACAGAATGTCGGCAGGAATAGCAAGCCGACAGCCAGATAAGTGATGAGTGAAAGCTCGGTTCGGAGTTCGTGAACCAGGATGAAGGTGGTGAACACCTCAACACCAGCCAGCACGGCAACGAATCCGACCAGGTGTTCCTCTTTCACCCGTGAGGCAACCAAAGAACCAAGTGGTGCGCCCCAAACCACAACGGGGATCGCAGCCAGCCACAATCCCAGGAGGTCAGAGTTGGTGGCATCTAGATCGGTGACGTTTCCGCCGACATTGACGACACGACCCGCTTCGACCACCACATCCAGCTGGCGATTAACGACGGCGAACAAGACGAACCCGACAATGGATACAGCGGTCATGACAGTGAGAGCCGTTGGCAACGCAATACGCGGGTCAAGGTCGGCTAACACCAGGAGGAAGAGGAAGAGCAAGATGTTCGCTCCGGTGCCAGTGAGGGAGGACAAGACTCCGCCGGCCAGACTCACGAGTACCACACCGAGGTCATAGCGTGGCGTCCAGCGCAGGCTTGTGTGGTCCTTGGGGTCGGCCCGGAGATGGCGGATCATCAGGAACGAGGTGGTGGCCAACACGATGCTGAAGGTGGCCTTAGCCCAGGCTGGCCCGATGGAACTCGGCCAGAAAACCTCATCTGGTTCACCGAATAAGAAGACGGCGGCCAAGAACCCAACAATGGCCGAGATCGAGCCCATGACGGCTGCCCGCACATGGATAGGTCGGCGACTTAGGTAGATGGAGATGACAGCCATGGTCATGCCAACGGCCTGGATGGACAGTCCGAAGGTGCGGGCGATCGGGCCAGGCACACCCATTGCCTTGGTGAATACCGGGAACGCCACCGCCCCGCCACCCTCGGGTGAAGAGCCGGCCAGAAAGCTTCCGAACACCATGGTGAGTGTCGCTTCCCAGTTGTCGACTACCCGGTCAAGAAAGCCGAATGATAGGACAACGACCAGCCAAACAATGGTGGCAATGCCCGACAAGGACCAGGAAATGAGATCATTGCGCTTCACCGGTTTGCTTGCACTTCGTTGACCGTCTCCTGGATCATCCCCGCGCTGGACGCTCTAGTGCCAGCAACGAACTCACACGACGTGAACACGACTACCCAGTGAACAATTCCCTTGCTAGAGGACGCCTGGTTTCAAGGGGTTTGGCTCGGTTGGGAGGGTTCGATTGGATTACTTGGGGCAGGTCGGGTCGATGTAGGGTCGATCAGAGAAGCGCTTGGCTAGTGACAATTTGACCAGCGACAATATGAAGGAGAAGAGGATGACGACCAGGAGGATCCAATCGAAAGGGCTCCATCACGCGGCCTACACCACCCGTGATATTGAGGCCACTCTCGACTTTTACACCAAGAAACTTGGTATGCCCCTGATTCATGCCGAGAACCACCTCCACGGCGAGGGCCACTTCCGCCACTTCTTCTTTGGTCTCGGCAACGGCGAGGCCATTGCCTTCTTCGCTCTAGAGGATTGTGGAGAGGACGAGGACTACAAGACGGCAATCTCGACCGGTCTTGGATTGCCGAACTGGGCCAATCACATTGCCTTCAAGCTCGACACCCTGGAGGAGTTAGAGGCCAAGACGGCGGAGATTCGCGACAATGGGCATGAAGAGATTTTGACCATCGACCATGGCTGGTGCACCTCCATCTATCTGGATGACCCCAACGGAATCATGGTCGAATACTGCGTCACCACTGACCCGGCTGATTTCGCCCAGAGCGAAGAGGAGGCCCTCCGATTGCTTCGCTTGCCGGCTGCGGAAATTGGTGAGGGTTCGAGGAAAGATGCGGGCACCGCGACGGTGGCCTGATGGAACGCCCGACGATTGAACGTCAGTTCGTGTCCTTGCCTTCACCAACGGCTGGACGAAATGGTGCTGGCTATATGCCAACCCAAGGCTTGTATCACGTGGCTACTGGTACCCAGCCCAAGGTTGCCTTTATCGCTAGCCATTACAACGTCGACTTCTCTGAGCACTACATGGCGCCACTTCTGGCCGAACGTGGCTTTGGCTTCCTTGGTTGGAACACCCGGTTTCGAGGACGCGAGGCTTACTTCAGCCTGGACCATGCCCTGATCGATATTGGTGTTGGGGTTCGCTGGCTGCGTGAGGTGGCTGGTGTTGAGAAGGTTGTCCTGCTTGGCAACTCCGGCGGAGGATCGCTCATGGCGGCCTATCACTCGCAAGCCATTGACCCCAATCTTGTGCCCATCCTCGGTGGGACACTGCCCGAGGCTGTTCTTGACCTGGAGCCGGGTGATCTTTATATCTCCACCAATGCCCACCCGGGTCGCCCCGAAGTACTGACTGACTGGTTCGATCCCTCCGTGTTGGACGAAACCGATCCAATAGCAGCGGACCCGGAACTGGACATGTTTAATCCCCACAACGGCCCGCCCTATTCGGCCGATTTCGTTCAGAAGTATCGGGCTGGCCAAGTTGCGCGAAACAACCGGATTACGGCCTGGGCCTTGGAAGAGTTTGAACGGGTTACTGAAGCCGGATGCTTGGACCGGGCCTTCAACTTGTATCGCACCTGGGCTGATCTTCGGTATCTGGATGGCAGCATCGATCCCAGTGACCGAGACGTTGGCGTTTGTTACCTGGGGCCACCCAAGGTCTTCAATTACAGCCCATATGGGATCGGCCTCACCAGCACGCTCCGAACCTGGTTGTCCATGTGGAGTTTGGAATACTCCCAGTGTCGGGGGGTCCCGCACCTGGAGAGAATCAAGGTCCCATCACTGGTGATTCAAAGCATGGGTGACGCTGGCGTCTACCCGTGCGACGCTCACACCATTCATGACAACTTGGCTGCTGAGGACAAGACCCTCGAGTTCATTCCCGGTGACCACTATCTGGAAGAACCATCTGGGGCTCGCAATCAGATCACCGACCTGATCGTGAGCTGGCTGGAGACTCGCATCTAGTAAGGGCCATCTAGTACCGTCGAGTGAGGTCCTGCGATGACTATCAACCTCGTCGATCCCGATGGGAACCGTCTTCGTATCGCCACCAAGCCAGACCTCCAGCGGAGGGCCTTTTGGTCCTGGGGTGGCCTGCTCGACGCCGGATGCCTACGCTGGCTGACCATGGCTCTTTACCACGTGGCAACAACTACCCCATCCAAGGCCGAAATCGTTGCCGGGTGGGCCTCAACCCAGCCATGGTGTGCGGCTGATGAGTCTGCCATCGAAATGATTGGCGCCTATCGCTTCGATGACCCTGAGGGTCGTGTTGGGATGGAAGTTCACCTAGCTCAGGCCGGAGACACGCAGATCCATGTGCCGCTCACGTATCGGGATGAACCCCTCGATGGCGCCGAAGACGCATTGATCGGAACGACAGAGCACTCAGTACTCGGCACTCGCTGGGTGTATGACGGTCTCGGTGACCCTCGACTGGTGGTAATGCTCGCCGCTGTTGCCATGACCGGCCAGGGTGAGGCGCTTGGCATGGTTAACAAGGATGGTCGCTGGTGCATCGCCCCGAGCAATATTCGGATCTTGGGTGGTGGCTGGACTCAGGAACGAGTACCCGTTGACCAGTTCGTTGTCGAACAAGACAGCGGCAGCAATGTCGTGCTTGGAAACGATCGTTTTGAGATGACCGTGTTCCGGAACCTCGAAGCGGCACCTCGCCCAGTTATCGGACTTACCGCAACCTGGAATGGGCAAGACGATCCGGTTGTGCTGGCCGAGGTGCGAGATCGCGCTAACTGAAGCCAACCGGGTGGCCCCGATCTGGCCATCGACTAGTGGTTGACTGTTCGGTAGGCGTGAGGGAAGACCTCGCTGGTTGGTGTGGTTGCGGTGGCCAGTTCGAGTGCTGCTCGTACCACTGCGGCTTGACGCTCACCATCACCGGGCGCACCCAGGGGTCGTCCCATTGGATGCTGGGTGATGAGGGTTCGGGCTACTCCCATGAGGCGTGGCACATGAGCGAAGCTCTGCACATAGATGCCAACGGTAGGGATGCCGGCCGTCTCGATTGCTCGCTGAACGTGTCCAACTGACACGTGGCAAACCGGTCAGACGGGCACCAACAAGGCGAGGTCGGCGCCCTCGTCGCGCAAGCGATCGGCCCACACCGGAGCGATATTCTTCTTCAACTTCAGCTGTGAAGCGGCCCCGACAAATGAGTAGGCGTTTGGAAGCACACTTGCGATGGTTCCGTCTCCCACCAATGCTTGCAGGTGTTCCAGTGGGAGGTTGACTCGATGATCAGAAAGGGCCGCTTTGGTTGGGTAACCGGGGTGGCGGAGCCGGACTTGGTCAGCTGGTGTGTCCATGGGAATGGAGGACAGGGTCGGTGTCTCCTTCAAGAACTCCATGATTCGAGCTTCGGCCTGGTGCTGGGTCATGTCGACCACACCAAAGGGTTCAGGGTCAGCTCCCTCGACAAAATGGCCGCTGGAGGTCAGGAGCACAACCCGACACTCTGACAGAGGCTTGCTGAGCTGAGCGATGGGAATGTCGTCGTATTGATACTGAAATGTACTCTCTCCAACGTGCTTGCCTGCGTGGGCTTCGACCTGCCAGAAGTTGATGGTCTCAACCACCGTTGCCGGATCGCCGTCATTGACCGCGCTTTCTAGGGCCTCAAAGAGTTCGGCCAGGAATTCGCCGAACTCTCCATCAGTCAGATTTGACACAAACTTGAAGTTCAGATTGCTCCGTGACCCGTAGAAGAATGAGTCCCGAAGCTGCTTGATGGTTTCGGTTGAAGCATCGTCAGGTGATGCCTTTGAGTCTTGACTGGTCATGGGCAGAGGTCCTTTCAGAAGGAAGAGGTTTCAGTTTCCAGCAAGTACTCAACAAGAACAAGTGGCGAGAATGCCACTTACCGATAGTATTACGCCATGATCGGTTCCTTCTCTCCTCTAGCTTCCGGTCACATCCTTGACCGAGAGCAACCCCACCGTGTCTCAGTTCTGGTGGCAGACGGCGTCAACGGGTTCGAGCTGGCTGTCGTTGCCCAGATCTTTGGTGACCGTCGAGCCGAAGCTAGATCGGACATGTACACCTTCGAAGTCTGTGGACCGACCGACAAGCCGATCAAGTTGGCTGGAGGTATGCAGCTCCTGGTCAACCACCCGCTGGACCACGCCGTTGGCGCCGACACCGTTATTGTTCCTGCCTGGCTTGACCGGAGTCGTACCTATGACCCTGCTCTCATCGAGGTGCTGCAAGCCGCCAGCAACAAAGGGAGCAGGATTGTCTCCATGTGTACCGGTGCGTTTGTGCTCGCGTCGGCCGGTCTCCTTGAGAACCGACCAGCCACGACCCACTGGCTTCATGCTGAGCTCCTACAAGACTGGTATCCCTCGATCCAGGTCAAGCCTGACCTCTTGTACGTGGACGACGGTGACATCCTGACTTCGGCTGGTTCGTCAGCCTCCATCGATCTGTCTCTCCATCTGGTCGCCAAGGATCACGGCTCGGCCGCAGCCGCCGCCCTAGCACGACGTTTGGTTCTCGCTCCTCATCGTCAGGGAGGCCAGACCCAATTCTCGACCAGCGCGGCATTGACTCCAGCCGGTCGCGACCCGATTGGCCTCGCCATGCAGTGGGCGACTGATCATCTTGAGGAGACCATCCGCATCGCCGACTTGGCCGGCCGGTCCAACACCAGCGAGCGAACCTTTATCCGTCAATTCGATGCGCTGACCGGTATGAGTCCGATGAAGTGGTTGCGGTATCAGCGGGTGGACCGGGCCAAGGAGCTCTTGGAGGCCACGTCACTTCCAATTCCCATGGTTGCTCAGCAGGCAGGGCTAGGGAGCCCAGCCAATTTCCGGACCCACTTCCATCGACAAGTTGGGGTCTCACCCAGCCAGTACCGAGATTCGTTTCGGGCCAGCCCTGCATAGCTGGGCGCTATCGGCTCGACAGATCAAAGCTTGCGTGAGTGCTTGGGTGGGTGCCGAAGCACCCACCCAAGGGTCGCCCAAGCGCATAGTTGAGCGGGTTCTGACCAAATTTGCAAGGTTCTGAGTCGACTGGCAACTCTTGTGCAACACATGGCCTTGGTCGGTAGATCCTGTCCTGATCCCTCGCTTTTCGTCCCTCGTAGCCTCAATCGGGCACACTGTCAGCGTGAGTGACATCGATCACGGTCGAGGAACCGGCCCAGTCAAGCCTGCAGGCTCAGCCTTTGTCTCACTCTTTGGTGCTGAGCTGATCCTGAACATGGCGGGTAATGCAGTCGAGCTACCAAGAACCGAATCTGGAGTACTGGCCTTGATGTGTGGTGTCGGCCGACCTGTTCATCGATCCGAACTTGTCGAAGCGCTCGCCATCAGCACCTCGACCCTTCGGCCGGTACTCTCTCGACTTCCCACCTCGCTCGGTATCGATGGTCCAATTCATCTTGTTGACGGAAACCGGAGCGGCCACATTCGTTTGAATCACGATCTCATTCACTGCGATGCTGGCCGGATCGAGAGAATCTTGGCCAACGCACAGGCGTCACTAACCAGAGTCGAGTCCGTGCTCCATGCGGTCAAGGGACCCATTTTGGCCAATCGTGGGCTGGTGTTGGATCACCCCCTTGTCATCGAAGCCATAGATCGATTGCATCAATTGCGGGACCTTCTTGATGAAGGCAGGAACAACCTCGTCCAACGGGCCGAACGTGCGACGGAGTTCGACGTCGGCGGCATCATTCTTCCCATGCTGTCGACGGTCATGACCGAGAAACGCCGGCCCCAACCCTCGGCCATCGTCTTGCCCGAGCTCTCACTGGTCTGGGAGCGAGCGGCAGCCAGCGCCAAGCTTGGCTATTGGGATGACGCCAAGAAGGACTACCGGGCCGCTATTCGCTCAGCCCGACGCTCGAACAATCCGACAGTCTTGGCCAAAGTCTGTCTGGAGTGGGCCCAGATTGCCTGGGACCCCGACGTTGGGACCGAGGTTGATGACATTCTTCGAAGTGTTGTCGATGATATTGAGCACCCATCACTGAAAGCTCAGGTACAGATCTGCGTACATGGCGGCACCTACCAATCAGGCGCAGCCAAACGGGGACTGCCGGCACCGGCGGAGTTCGACCAGATGCTCGACCGTGTCGGACAAGAGGCTGGCACCGAAGCTTTCGCCTGGGCTGTCATCCGAGCCCGCAAGGCTCTTCTTGGGTCGGTCCCTCCATCCCAGTCCCTCGAGATGGCTGACAAGATCGTGGCCTTAGGCCAGAGGTTGCCGCTAATCCACGCCCAAGGACTGCAGGCCCAGTTTGCTGATCAGATGCGGGCCAGCCGGATGAATCAGACACGCCTTGCGTTGGCAAAGCTGGAGGTCCTGACGGCCCATCCCGAATCGGTCCTCCAAGCAATGGGGCTACTCATCACCCGCAGCTGTTGGAATCTTGCCCTTGGTCGCTACGAGGTGGTGCAAGCGAGCCTGGCCCAAGCAGTCGACTTCCGCCCGAGAATCGGCGGACCAACCGGTGACCAGGCCATCGTTGCCCAGTCGTTCTGGCTGGCGCGCGAGCGTTCGGATCTCGACACGATTCGAGCACTTCGCGAAGGTGCGCTCGTCCTGGCGGCATCGGATCGTTCGACCCCGGTTTGGGCTATTGCTACCGCTGCCCTTGAGGTCGACCTCGGTCTGTACGAGCAAGGTCTGGCCACCTTGGAGTCGGTCCTGGACATGACCATCGTTTCCCGGCTTTCCGGTGGGGCACATCGGCCGGGAATGTTGGCTCTGGCCGCCGAAACCCTCGGGGCGGTAGCCAGCGCCGGGCTCTCGCCCGATCCGGAGCTTGCTGAGGCTGTTCTGGCCATGCTTGACCAGGAGCCGACTAGCGGAATTCTGTTTGGTTGGCCAACGATCTATCTCGGCTCGAAACAGCGATTCATGGGTCTGGCCAGCCTGGCAACATCCAGGCCGGAGCGAGCAAGGTCCTACCTTTTGAGTGCTGTCCATGAAGACCGGAACCTGCCGCCATTGCGAGCAAGAAGTCTTGAGGCGTTGGCTCCAACTGGAGACACCGACGCTGCTGAGCGCGCCGCCAAGATTCGTGCTGCCCTGGACCGGCGACTAGAGAGTGCTGCCAACTAACCACGACTACGAAACGACGATATCTGCCTCGGCCAGCGAGGTACGGATGTCGACATCAGCCTTGGGAACCACATCAGGGCAGAAACGTAGAGAAGCGAGCTCCAATGCCTCCCGCACCTCCTTGAGTATTTGCGGGGCGTCAACCTGGTCACACTCGATGACGACAGAATCATGCACCGTTTGCACCGGAACAGCGGAGGGATATTGCTGCAATCGTCGATAGAGATCGGCGTAGCTTGCGAGCATGATGTCCGCCACTCCACCCTGAATCGGGGCGTTTCGCCAAGCATTCACCATGACAGAAACTCGTTCTCGAGCCGCCCGTTGCATGAAGCCTTGAGCCACACTGTCACCGAGCTCGGTGGCGATTGCTTCTAGATAGAGCCGTCGCAACGAACGGTCTTCGAACAGCTTGGCGAACTGGCCATCGGTAAGCGGTTCATTTGGTGAGTAAAGCACCACGGAGTGTTCGTGCTCGAAGCGAGTTCGCACACTGACAAAATCGGGAGACTCGGTGCGGATGGCGTCAAGGGTTGCTTGGAGGAAGAGTCGGTCAAGATGCAGGTTGAACTGCTGGCGGCGGCCAGCCAGGGTCCGGCTGGCGAAAGTGAAAGGAGTGCCGTCACCCAGGAGGGCAACGGGAGCGGAGTACTTCAGCAACCAGGTCACATGTTCCAACAGGTCGGGTCGTTCCTGGCGTTGTGAGTGCAGCTCGGTGATCTCCAGGGCTGTAGGCCAACGCCGCTGAGACTTTCGGAACGATCGACGAATGGTGGCAACCTCGGTGAAGCCGCGTGCCAGGGTCAGGGTGAGGTTCCAATCAATACCAGCGGTTTCGCCTCGCAGGTCCCGAATCTCCGCAATCCGAGCCTCAGCCCAAGCCGCGGTGCCCGGGTACGTCTTGCGGTATTGCGCCAACAGATCGACTGCTTCGTCCTTGGTTGTCGGGGACCCTTCGGCACTCAATGATCGAGCCAGGGCGGATGCCCCCGAACCGTAGGCAATACCGAAATTGAGAGCCTTGGCGATCTGACGTAGATGCTTGAACCGGTCGGGATCTTCAACTTTCAAGGCGACAGGGTCAAACCCGAACATGCTGGCCGCAGTGCTGACATGTACGTCGTCACCTCGGGCAAAGGCCGCCCGCAGGGGAGTGTCGTTGGCGACTTGGGCCAGGTAGCGCAGCTCGGCCTGGCTCAGGTCGGCGTGCACAAAAACCCGATCTTCATCCGGAGGCCGGAAGAAAGGTTTCATTCGAGGGGTCAGGTTCTGGGCGTTGGGATTTCGACTGGCCAGGCGTCCGGTGTTGGTGCCAACCACCTGGAGATACTGGGGCCGCAGCCGCCCGTCGTCGTGCATGTGCTCATGGATGGACTCGCCGTACGTACTCAGGGTTTTGGAGAAGTTACGGAAGGACAAGAGCGCCCGGCTGAGCTCGCCTCCGATCTCCTTCAACACGGTGGCCGTGACCGAGTCCAGATTGGTGAGTTGTCGGGCTTGGCCGTGTCGCAGCTTGGTCCAGGCCAGAACTTCGTCGCTGGACCATCTGTTCAGGGCCTGACGGACTTGTTGATCTGATGCCGCAGTCCAGGATGGCTCAACCACATCATCGAAGAGGGTGCCGTGGCCACCACCGGTCAGACTAGCTAAGCGACCAATGGTGTCACGGCGGTTCTGCTCGATTGTCTTGAGTTCGCCTTGCCAACCTTCCCAATCGAAGGGCAGCCCGCTTCGTTCCATCTGGTCCAGGAAGGGGCGAGCAGCAAGTTCGATCTCACAGATCTCGTCCAGTCCTGCCTTGGTGATCTCGGCCCGAATGGCGTCGGCAACCCAGAGCGTTTCTACTGCGTCGGCTGCGGCATAGGAAATCTGATCTTCGCTGAGGTCATCAAAGGCAGTGTAGGAAAGCTGGATTGAGCCCTTGCCTTCAGCTTGCAGGCCAAGATAGTGCTCGGTGGCCCAGGCCAAGCCGTGGTACCAGGTGACGCCGCTTCGCCCTTGATGGATGAGGGCGTCAGCGAGCTGAGCATCCCACCAAACCAGGCCTCGAGTGGTGTCGGCGGAGTCCCAGACAGCAGCATCCACGACGCGTGCATCGAAGTTGGCGTTCCAGGCATCGGCGGTGACACCAGCAAGCAAGGGGGCAAGTAAGGCGGCATCCAGGTCACGGGCGTCGACCACGAAAGCCCGTTCAGCACCACTAGCCGATCGCACGGCGATGGACATGGCCCGCATCTCACCGGCCTGGGGCCCGTCGATGGGGACTTCGGTATCGATGGCGACGCGCACCGCGCCTTCAAGAGCATGTTGTAGATCATCCAGCTGGGATGGAAGGTTCACGAAGGTGTTAGGAACCTCGCCGGGATCGCGCGTCACATCTTGACCCTAGGGGATCGAGAGCGTGACGCGTAAAGGAAGGGTGCAGGAACATAGAATCCGGCCATGTACCCAGTTGTTTCAGCCGTACCCAGATGGTGATGGTCCCGACGGGTGACTGAAACCTCGGTCTTCGCCCCCCCTTCGACGCAAGCGGTTTCGGCGGATGGTCACCGCCCAGTTCATGGCCGAGATGGGCGATGGCATCTCCCTTGTGGCCCTGCCACTTTATGTCTGGGCTCGAACCGAGTCCGAGGTTTGGACATCACTGACATTTGGGGCCGAGTTGGGAATTGGCATATTTCTAGCGATGTTGGGTGGTGTGTTCGCTGATGTCTTCGATCGGCAGAAGGTACTTCTAGTCAGCTATGTGATCCGCGGCATCTTGTTAGTCCTCGCCTTCGCGGTTGACCCGCTCCTCCTAGCGGTGGCCTTTGGAGTGAGCGCACGGGCGTTGGGCATGGCCGACAATCCATCCTTCGATGCCCTGGTGCCTGGGCAAGCTGAAGGTGACCTCCAACAGGTGGTCACCATTCGACGCCTGGTCCAAGCAGTTTCCATCACCATTGGGCCCGGAATTGGAGCCCTGACCGTTGCTGTTATTGGAGCCAGGACAGCCCTCGCCCTGAACGCCGCAACGTTCGTCGTTGCCTTCATCATCCTGATTGGTGTCCGCAATTTGGATGCCGACTACGAGGAACGACGAGCTGAACTTGACGGTGTCCCTGTGGGCGAAGCGGTCAAGGACCTTGCTTCGGGAATGGGCATCGCCCTGCACACGCCGGGTGTTCGCCGGATGGTCATTCACACCACCCTGGTCATGGTGACCGTCGGCTTGCTGATGGCGGCGGCACTGGTCTTCGTCGAGCGAGACCTGGAGGCGGCGGGGTATTGGTATGGGGCCGCCATCAGTGCCTTCGGGATCGGAAGCGCGGTTGGACTTGGCCTTGCCGGCGGGCACGTCTTCTCTATGTCCCTGCCGCGAATCATTCTCATCGCCACCCCGTTCTACGCCGTGGCTTGTGCCATCGGAGGAGCAGTGGAATGGCCGGCCGTGCTGGCTATCTCCTGGTTTGTGTGGGGAGTCCTGCTTGGGCCCGAGTTCGTGAATGCGGAAACTTTCTTTGTCGGTCGTATTGCAGAAAAGCAACGAGGCCGAGCCTTTGCCGGGTTAGGAGTTGCCAACGCACTAGGCATGGCTGTCGGTTCATTCGCAGCCGCCCCACTCTTGAGCGCTTTTGATGCTCGCTGGGTCATTCTTGGGACGGGGGTGGCGGTGTTCCTCGAAGGCGCTCTTTGGATCCGGCCAGCGATGGAAGGTTCGGGCTGGCCCGGTGTTACTCCGGTAGCCTCCGACTCATGAGTCCCAGTGACAAGGCAGATGACAAGATGAAACTGGGCCTGGTCCAGATGGCTCCAGTTTGGCTGGATCGAGACGCCACGCTGGACAAGATGGCGGGATATGTCAGCGATGCCGCCAATGACGGCTGTCAGCTTGTCATTTTCGGCGAGGCCCTGGCCCCGGGCTATCCGTTCTGGCTGGAGCTCACCGATGGGGCCCGCTTCAATCATGGTCCGCAGAAGAAGATGTTCTCCCATTACCTGGACCAGGGTGTAGTGATTGAACGTGGTGACTTGGCTGCCATCCAAGACATCTGTGCTGACACCAAGATCGCCGCCTACGTCGGCATCATGGAACGACCGGCCGATCGGGGCGGCCACAGTCTTTACTGCTCGCTGGTCTACATCGATCCCCAGGGGCAGATCCAATCGGTCCATCGCAAGCTGCAGCCAACCTATGAAGAACGTCTTGCCTGGGCTGCCGGTGATGGCAACGGCTTGCGCGTTCATGACCTGGGAGCCTTCCGTGTTGGGGGCCTGAATTGTTATGAGAACTGGATGCCGCTGGCTCGCGCCGCCCTGTATGGCCAGGGCGAGAACCTGCACATTGCCGTATGGCCCGGGCAGGTTCGCAACACCAAAGACATCACTCGATTCGTTGCCTTTGAGTCCCGCTCCTTTGTTGTCTCAGTTTCCGGATTGCTCCAGGGTGGGGATATCCCGGTCGGCACACCTTTCCGGGACGAATTATTGGAAGTGTCGGACTCTGTTGGCTACTTCGGCAATGGAGGATCCTGCGTTGCTGGCCCAGACGGCGAATGGCTGCTGGAACCAGTTTTGGAAACCGAGGGCCTCTTCACCGTCGAGATCGACCACGCACGCGTTCGGGAGGAACGTCAGAACTTCGATCTTGCTGGCCACTACTCTCGACCAGATGTCACCCAACTGCACGTCGACCGCAGCCGCCAAACCACGGTGGTCTTTGATGACCATGCGTGATCACTCGTGACCACCCAGCAATGACCCACCAGCCCCTCACCGAGTCTGAAACCAAGGTCCTTCGTTCGATTGAGCGGCGGGTCCTTTGGCTCGCTACCCGAATGATCGACGAGGCCAACCGGCGTCCGAAGTCAGAGGTCAAAGTTGGTGGACATCAGGCATCGTGCGCCTCCATGGTGTCGATCATGACCGCCCTTTGGTTTGCTCATATTGGTGGTGAGGACAAGGTCGCCATCAAACCTCACGCCTCGCCGGTCTATCACGCCATCAAATACCTCACCGGCGAACTGGATCAGTCCTACCTCACAACCTTGCGCCAACGTGGCGGGCTTCAGGCTTACCCGTCTCGGACCAAAGATCCAGACGTATCGGATTTCTCCACCGGTTCCGTCGGCCTTGGGGCAGTAGCCCCCTTATTCTCTGCCGCCACCCGCCACCCGCCACCCGCCGCTACGCTGACGCCCACTTTGGTGAACGTCCGCCCGCACGGTTCATTGCCACCGTTGGCGACGCCGAACTGGACGAGGGCAATGTTTGGGAAGCAATCGCTGACCCAACAACAGCTGGCTTAGCCAACGTCACCCTGGTGGTTGATCTCAATCGCCAGAGTCTGGACCGAGTCATCCCCGACATCCATGCCATCCGCCTGCAGCAGTTTTTCGCCGATGCCGGGTGGCATGTCACCGAAGCCAAGTACGGCTCCCAGCTGACTGCGGCATTCAAAGAGCCGAGGGGCGAGGCCCTGAGGGCCCGCATAGACGAGATGTCCAATGAGGCGTATCAGGCCATGTTTGCTCTGGAAGGCAGTGAATTGCGGGACAAGTTCTTGACCGGTGCGGACAAGGCGGTCAAGAAGCTGGCGGCGGAAATGGACGACGCATCCCTCAAGTCCCTGGTGACTGACCTTGGCGGTCATGACCTTGGCGGTCATGACCTTGGCTTGCTGGTGGACACCTTCCGAGAGTGCGACCTGGTGTCAACCCGACCGAGCGTCGTCTTTGCCTACACGGTGAAGGGGTGGAGCCTGCCGATTGCCGGTGATCCCATGAACCATTCGGCACTCTTGTCTTCGGCCCAGATTGACGACTTGCGTGCCGCCAGCGGCTTAACTCCAGATACTGAGTGGGACCGCTTGGATCCAGCGAGTCCGGCTGGCCAACTCTGTGCCAAGGTCGGCTCGTCCATCAACAATCCGGGACCTGTTCCTCGACCCCGTCCACCGGTACCGGCATCGACGGCCAAGCCACAACAGTCAGGCACGACATCCACCCAGGAAGCCTTTGGCCGAACGTTGGCTCGCCTTGCTGAGATTGACGGGGTAAAAGAACGGATCGTTACTACCGCTCCTGACGTTTCGATCTCCACCAATCTGGGCGGTTGGATCAACAAGCGGGGAGTGTTCTCACCAACTGAGCGCGAGGATCATGGGGGAGCGGACCGGCTTCTGAAGTGGGCCCCGTCTCCGGATGGGCAGCACATCGAGCTTGGCATTTCGGAGATGAACTTGTTCATGATGTTGGGCCAGCTCGGCCTCAGTCATGATCATCACGGCGAGCATCTGCTGCCGGTCGGCACGGTTTATGACCCCTTTGTCTTGCGTGGCCTGGACGCCCTGATCTATTCGCTGTACAACGCGGCCCGTTTCATCGTGACCGGGACACCTTCTGGGGTGACACTTGCACCGGAGGGCGGAGCCCACCAGTCGACCATCACCGCATCGGTTGGCCTCGAGCTTCCCGGCATCCACTATGTGGAGCCGACCTATGCCACCGAGGTTGACTGGCTGTTGTGTGACGCCCTCGACCGACTGAGCTTGGCCGATGGCCAGAGCTGCTACCTGCGATTGTCGACTAGGCCGATTGACCAGGGTCCCTTTGCTGCCGCTCTGGCGACCCATGGTGAGTCCGAACTGCGAGATCTGGTGATCGCTGGCGGCTACCGGCTGGTATCGACACCAGTGAGCGATCGGCCCGGCGTCACTCTTGTGTCCACTGGAGCGACTATCCCAAATGCTCTACTGGCGGCACGAGAACTGGACCACGAGGGCGTCGATGCGACGGTCGTTCACTTGACCAGTCCCGATCGGACCTACCGCAGCTGGCGGCAACGTCACGACGCGCCCCCTGCTCCGGCTGGCGCCGCAGCTACGAACGTCGGCAAGGAAGCCAGCTTGATTCACCGTCTGGTTCCCGCAGCCGAACGCAACCGCCCCGTGGTCAGCGTGCATGATGCCGCTAGCCACGCACTGGCTTGGATCGGTTCGGCCCTTGGTACGCCGCAGACCGCGCTCGGGGTTGACCGCTTTGGCGAGTCGGGAACGGTTGAGGACCTACATGACATCACCGGCATCTCAGCCGGTCACATCGTCAACGCGGCCTTGCTCGCTATTGACGAGGGTCAGTAGGCCCACAGTGCGGGGTAGCCGCTTGGGCTAGTGAGCCTTGAGTGGTTCCATGACCTGTTCGACAAAGCGCAGGATGTGCTCATCGGTTGGTGGATGGCCAAAGTCCATCACGAAATGCTGGATGCCAAGCTCGGCCCAATGGCCGAGCAGCTCCAGAAGTTCAGCGGCTTCAGCATCATTCTCGGGTAGTGCCTTCTCTAAGGTTGTGCTGACCTCGATGCTGCTTGGGTCACGACCTGCTGCGGTTGCTGAGTCTTGAACGATTCCGAGCCTTCGCTTGAAGTCTTCGTCGCTGCCGCGTGAGGTTCCGTTCCACATGTCGGCTAGTCGGCCGACCAGTGGCAGTCCAACTTTCTCGCCTGACGCGCCAATACAGATTGGTGGGACGACTTCGGGCAGTGGTGAGGAAGCTGCCCCGTCGATCTGGAAGTACTTGCCGTCAAAGCTTGGCTCGTCTTCGGTCCACATCTTTCGGCAGATGGTGATGACCTCTTCCAACTGGGCGAAGCGGACTGACGGTTTGGGGAAGTCATAGCCATAGGCCAGGTATTCGTCTTCTCGCCAGCCAGCGCCGATACCGAGCATGAATCGTCCGCCGGACAAGGTTTGCAACGTGGCTGCCATCTTGGCGGTGAGGGCGGGTGGCCGGTAGCCGTGGCCGAGAACGTGGTGGCAGAGTAATACGTCGGGAAACTTTGCGGCAAGCCAGGTCAAGGTGGTCCAGCCTTCGAGGAACGGATCGGTCTTGGCGTCAAAGCCGTAGAAGTGATCGGCGATCCAGAGCGAGTCGAAGTGGGCCATTGCCGTTGGCAGGATGTGCTGCTCTTGGTGGATGACGATGGGTTGATGATCACTCCAACGGTTCCCGATGACGGGTGAGAGCCATCCAAACTTCAGATCGTTGTTCGTCATAGGAATCTCCGTCTCGGGGTTACTCAGCGACTGTAGGCGGGCACGACTGTAGATGGCCCGCTCAGAGTTCAATCAGGTGCCGATGACGGCGAGGCCGATAGAGCGAGCGGCCTGTGCTTGTCTGATATCGAAGGTGAGCAAGGTCGCTGAGCCTGCCCGCTGCGCTGCTGCCAGATGAATTGAGTCCAATGAGCGGCACAGTGTTTCTTCGGCGATGCGGGCCGCGATGTTGCAGGTTGTGGCGTCGAGATTGACCAGTGCGAAAGCATCGAGGTCCTGGTTGAAGTCTCGCTTTGCCTGTAGCGCAGCATCGGGTTCGAGGAGTCGAACCAGGTTGCGTCTCACCTCTATCTCCGTCAGCCTGCTCGTCACCAAGACCGGGTCTGTGGCCATGAGCGACTTGGCGACGCCGGAATCTCTTTCGGTGACGTATCGCTTGATGATGGCGCTGCTGTCGACATACAAGGTCATCCGCGATCCTCGTCCAACACATCGCTCACTGTGCGTTTGGCCCGGTGAGAGACAGAGGTAGTCAGCTTGGTTCGTTGTGGTGGCTCAATCCAGCCTTCGTCGATTCCTCGCTGAATTGAAGACATCTGCCCGAGGCCAGTCAGGCGGGCCACTGGTTGACCCCGGTCGGTTACGACAATGGTCTCGCCAGCTGCTGCGGACGCCACGTACTCGGACAGTTTGGCTTTGAGTTCTCGAATTCCGACGTCCATGTAGTTACAATAGCGAACTATGTAGTTGCATTACAAGAAATGTCTGGCCATTCAGTTCTGGGAAGGAGCTACCGACGGAGTGGTCATGGGTAACTCAGCGGCAATGATTTCCACTCCTCCTAAGCCTGACGCGGTCACACACAACCGTCGGAAGGGGCTCGGTGTGCTTCTGGCGGTGAGCCTGGCGGCCGCTGCCTGTGGTGGGTCTGGTGGCGACGACGGGTCGGCAAAGTTCGAAGAAGTCGACGAGGCGATTACTGGATCAGATGATGCTGGCGATGCAGCTCCAGAATTTGATGATTCGGAAGACTCTGCAAATAGCCAGCAGGAGCCAGCGCTGAAGGCTGGGTCTGTTGATGACAATGCTGACTTCCCGGCCTATCTGGCCTACCGAGACCAGTTCTTACAGACAGGCCTGCCGGTCCGTTCGCTCGATATTGACGAGCGTCACACGGTTCAGATTGTTGACGCTAACAACCGACCGGTGGCCAATACCCTGGTCACCGTCCTGGCCGATGGTGAACCCCAAGCCGAAGTCCGAGCTGGCAATGACGGCATTGTCTTTATCCACCCAGGTGCTTATGGTCGGATCGAACCCCAAGACATTCTGGAAGTACAGGTTGGACAGAGCGACACCCTTCGACTTGATCGATCTGATCCCGGCGTTGACACACTCCGCCTTAGTGACAGCCAACAGCAATCGGATTCGGCCGATCTCGACATCATCTTCTTGTTGGATGCCACCGGGTCCATGTCCGATGAGATCGAGCAACTGCGTACGACCATTGACAATGTTGCCCAGCGGCTGGACGAACTGCCTTCCCGACCGAACGTTCGTCTTGGACTGACTCACTACCGTGATCAGGGCGATGCCTACGTCTCGGAGACTTTCGACCTCACCGACAATATTGATGACTTCCGAGATGCCCTCAACGGCGTGCAGGCCGACGGTGGTGGAGATATTCCCGAGGCTTTGGATGAAGGCCTGGCTGACGCCATGAACCTTCCGAACTGGAGGGCTACCGCCTCGACCACCCAGATCATCTTCATCGTTGCCGATGCTCCGCCCCAGGTCGGGCGAGACGTTGAGCAGCCCTATGACAACTCACTTCGTAGTGCGGCTGCCCGTGGAATCAAGATCTTCCCCATCGCTTCTTCGGGCTCGGAAAACGATGCGGAGTATGTGTTCCGACAGATGGCTCAGTTCACGGGCGCGCGCTTTGTCTTCCTGAGTTATGGCGCCGGCGGCTCAGCTGCCCTTGGTACGGCTACTGATATTTCCGATGCTGACTACAACGAACTGCCCCTGAATGATCTGATCGTTCGACTGGTCATGGAAGAGTTGGAGCCCTTGAACCGATAGGAAGGCCTGTACTTCCTCCGGGCCCTGGCGGAGTGCTCAGTAGATTGGTATCGCTAGGTCGGCGCAAACTCCCCGCGATATAGGATCGCTGGATGACGACAAGCAACTCTGCCCTTCCGCCGATGCGTCTGAGAATCATCGGCTATTGGGTTGATGACGACCGACCCGATTTGCCTGACCCGGCGAACTTCGTCGACCCAGACTGGGATCCGGGTAAGCGGCAGGCGGTAGCGAACTACCTCAATGCTGGTCGCCCGATTGGTGCGGAGTGTGGCTGCTCGCCGTGTCGGATCTGCGGCGCCCCAAACGGTTTCGAAGAGTTCACCGACGGTGTCTACCAGTGGCCCGAAGGACTGGCGCACTATGTGCTGGACCATTCTGCTCGTCTTCCGAACGAAATCGTGGAACACGCATTGCGCTCAACGAATTCGTCCACCTTCGTCGGGCTCGTGGACACTGAGTGGTGGATCGCTGCCACTGGCTAGGTACGGAGCGAGTTGGTTTCTTACTTCTCCTCGGAGCGAGCAAGAACGGCCGGGATGTGGGTGAGTAGCCGATCCAGAATTTCCGGGCCGGCGGGATGCAGCAGGTGGTCAGCTCCATCGAGGAGGACCACTTCGCCGGTACCGGCCAACATCTGGACCTTCTCGCTGGAGGAGTGGGGCAGGATGGTGTCGTTGGTGCCGTGGAAGAACAGTAGATCCCGATCACCCAGCTGGTCGGCGACTTCGCAACCACCTGACTGGGTGGCAAAGGTGACCACAGCGGGAACGGTCTCGGCCAATAGGAGGGCGGCAGTTTGGATCACGACTGCTCCGCCAAAGGAATGGCCGAGGAGCACAAAACGCTCAGCACCTTCCTGAGTCGCTAGTTCGATTGCAGACAGGATGTCATGTACACAGGCTTGCAGGTCGTTGGGCCGTCGGTAGCTGAGGCGTTGAACACCGATGCCGTCATTGGTGAGCGCTCTACCCAGCTGGTGGTAGACACCTCCGTCTGGCCCAAGAAGTCCACCCATGGCCCCACCAACACAGATGACAACGTCCTTGGCGCCGGTCGGACCGTGACGCAAGATGGTGAGCAGCCCACCCATGGTGTAGATCTCGACATGGTCGAGGCTGTCGTCATAGCGAACAACTTGCTTGGCTAGAACACCGAGCTTGCGTAGAGGCGTTTCTGGTGGCTGTGTTCCTGATGATTCCATTCCTCCGCCTGCTTAGGACTCGTGGATAGCAATGGAGGAAGGTGGCCCGTAGCTGCTGATCAGATCGATGTGACTTGTTGGCTCTCCGGTCCAGTCCATGGCTTCAATCTGGCTGCGACTCCGTCGACCGGTACAGGCCCGCAAGATCTCAAAGGCTGTTCCACTCAGGACTAGATCAGCAGTATCTGGACCTTGTCGAACGCCATCGAGCTCAAGGGCGAGGGGAGCGAGGGCAGACTCCTTGACCCGGTCAAGGAAACGGTCGGCGTAACGTCGACCCGAGGCGGTGATGGCTTCACTCTGATGTTGACCGGAAAGCCCAAGAGCTAGGCGGATGTCATGCTCGTGGGTGACCAGGTCAGCAACCAAAGCCCAAGCCAAGTCAGGCATGTCGGTAAAGAGCTCGTCGATGTAGTCATGCTGGTCCTTCCACTCTTCGATGAGCTGGTCGACGCTGTGGTCGGCTCGGGCCACCACCTGGGCAGCCGTCCACGCATCACCGCCAGAACCCTCTCGACGGTCAGCTTTGAAGTCGGCGCAGATACCAACCACATGGGACAGAACATCACGCGGTGTCCAATCGGGGCAGGTTGGCACCAGAGCATTGGTCTGCTCTGCGGTCATGGATGAGCAGAGTTCAATTACTGTTGCCTGCACGATTCGGTACAACTCAGTCGCGTTCATGGGGGCAAAGCTAGCTTCCAAACGTGCAATCTTGGAAGTCGGGAACCAGGTTGAGGTTGGCATCGTCTATGTGATCATGAAACGAATCATCGCCCTCCTTGTTCTTCTCCTCCTTGTTGCTGCTTCCTGTGGTTCGTCCACCTCAGCCGGCGTTGGATCCCAAGATCAGACTGAGCCAACCACTGTTGACCTGCCCGGAGGTCCCGATGATCCAGATGCGCCCGAGGGTGATGACGATGGGGCGCAAGGCGACCCTGGCGATGCATCAGATGTGCCGGAACTTGCCGATGATGAGGTTGTTTTTGTTTGGGCGGAGAATGGAGGCTGTGCCCAAGCTGGCCCAAACTGCGCACGCTATGAGGTTTTGGCCGACGGAACTGTCAACACCTATCGCCAGGGTGAGGACGAAGTAGCGGCGACAGGGTCCATTGACCAGGACCTGGTCAATGATTGGTTGCTGACGGTTGGCACAACCGATGTGGATGCTCTGCGAGGTCGACTTGGCCCTGGTGAGATGACGGCGGCTTTCGATGGCGTCGACTTTCTTCTTGAGGCTCCATACGCGGCGTTGTCTCTGGACAGTATTGACGTCGAGTTCGCTGCTGGGGAACCTCTGTTTGAAGCTGCCAATAGCATGGCCAAGGCAGCCGTGGAGGCAGCCCCGCTCGAAATGAAAATGCGCTAAATCGCGGCTTGCAATAGACCTGGCTAAGCCAAGAGTGCGAGACTTACCCGCATGTTGAGACGTGCGATTGTCACTGGCGCTAGTTCGGGAATTGGAGCGGCTACCGCAGAGATGTTGGCCAGTGAGGGTTATGCCGTCTGGCTGACCTGGGCCAATGACGAGGCCGGTGCGACCGGGGTTGCTGACCGGTGTGTGAGCCATGAAGTTCCCGTGCATATCTCTCGTCTTGACCTGGGCCAGCCCGAATCGATCCAGGGTCTGATCGAGGAGGTCGACAAGGAGTGGGACAGCCTGCAGGTCCTCATCAACAATGGTGGGGTCTGCCCGTATCGGTCCTATGACGACATCGAGATTGACGAGTGGGACAGTGTTCTGGAGACCAATGCTCGGGGCACGTTCTTGCTTACCCGAGCTGCTTTGCCGCTGTTGCGAGCATCGGAAGAAGGAGTTGACCGGAGTGTGGTCAACATCTCCTCGGTTGCCGCCCAGCAAGGAGCACTTAGGACCGGCATTCACTATGCCGCTAGCAAGGCCGCCATTCTGGCAATCACCAAGAGTTTTGCTCGCCTGCTAGCGGGCGAAGGCATCCGAGTGAACGCGGTTTGTCCCGGGCCAGTGGTGAGTCGCATCACTGACCATCTGGTTGGGGAGCCCCGTGATGCGTTGACTGCTGCTATCCCGCTGGGTCGCTTTGGTACGGCAGAAGAAACGGCCTGGATTGTTTCCAGCCTGGCGTCGGAGAAGGCCTCATTCGTGACCGGTTCAACCTACGACGTCAACGGCGGAGTCCGAATCGACTGAACGCGCCACTCGCGACGGAGGTTTGATACCGGCTACTGGCCGAAGGCGGCGGACCAGCCGCCGTCGACGCCAATGGATTCGCCGGTGACATAGGACGCCTCGTCCGACAGCAAGAAGGCAACCACGTTGGCGATCTCAACTGGCTCGGCAATTCGGGCCAATGGTGGCCCCTTCTTCAGCGCCTGCTCCAAGGCTTCAGGATCGGCTGAGCTGGCAATCGATGCTTTCAGGTGAGGCGTCATCACCCCACCGGGTGCCACCGTGTTGGCTCGAATACCTTGGGCTCCGTGCGAAACCGCGGTGGCCCGGGTCAGCGCCTCGATGCCTCCCTTGGTGAACTCATACACCGCATGATGGGCCGCACTGGCTCGACCATGGATCGAGCCGATATTGACAATGGCACCAGCGACATCCTGATCAACGAAGTTCTCTACCGCAGCGGCGGTGCCCCACAAATAGCCGTAGCCGTTGGTTTCCATGATGGCTCGGGTTGTCTCTTCGTCCAGGGCACTGAGGAGGGTGTGGCGGGTGATTCCCGCATTGTTGACCCAGCCAGTGAGTGGGCCAAGACTTCGGGCCGCTTCGGCTGCCCGGTCATGGGTTGCTCGCTCGGCTACGTCGCCAACGATGACATGTTGGCAATAGGCGTTGGCCGGTTCGGCTGACTCTTCGGTCAGGTCGATGCCAACGACGGCCCAACCTTTCTCGGTCAACTTCTCGGCGATTCCTCGGCCGATGCCTTGGCCGCATCCTGTCACCACAGCGGTGTTCATGCTCATTGCTCCTCTTTCTTGAAGGTGTCCGGTGCGAACTCAAATCCGAGGCCAGGGCTGGATGGTGGTCGGGCGAAGCCATCAAGGAACGTTGGTCCGCCAGAAATCAAGGTTGGCGATGGATCGTACGGATTGCCCGCCGGCGAACGATCGAAGGTTTCGACCTCGACACCAAGGTGCACACTGGCTTCGGGACTCACATGGCTGGAAACCCGTAGACCAGCATCCCGCAAACGAGGGAGCAGCTTCATCGAGGGAGTGATGCCGCCCAGGGCGACAACATCGATCCGGGCAACATCAACGGCATCGGCTTCGATGTATCGATCAAACAGGGACGGGTCAGTGACCTCGTCCCCAATTCCAATGGCCATCCCCGTTTCACTGCGGATGTGAGCACAGCCACAAATGTCCTCGGGAAGCAGGGGATCTTCCAGCCAGCCAAGCCTGGGGGTTCCCCACGCCGCCAGCTCGGTCAACGCAGCCTCCGCATCGGGCCAGCCAAAGCCGACGTCGACAATAAGTTCACAATCGGGAGCCAGGGACTGGTCCAGGATGGACAAGACTTCACGCATCAGCCCGGTATCAGCCGACCGAGCGATCTTGAGTGTCTTCCAACCTTGCTGGGCATGATCCAGCACATCCTGAGCGATGTCGCTGGCTGCTCGTCCACTGGTTGGATAGGCGGAAACCAGCAGGGCCTTGCGGGGCTGGTCACCGGTTCCAAGCATCTGCCAGAGAGGCAGTTCTTGTTGCTGGGCTGCAAGATCCCACAGCGCCATATCCAGCAAACCGAGGGCACGGACCACTAAGCCGACCCGACCAACAATGGCACTGCCTCGGTAGGCCTTGTCCCAGGTGGCGGCAACATCATTTACAGCCATGCCCAGGACATGGGGGCTGAGCAATCGGTCGATGATCTCAACCATTGGGGCTTCGCGAGACAGGCAATAGGCCTTGCCGACGAATCCGTCAGAGCTTTCAACCTGAATCAGGGTGTACTCGCGTCGGTGCACGGTCATGGCTCCCAGATGCAAGGCCTGGGGGAGGTCGAGGACGACGTTGGTTGCCGCGATCTTGGTGATGGTTGCTGTCGTCACGTGATGAAGTGCCCTCGGCCGGATCAGTCGGGCTTCTTGGCCAGAGGAATGCCGTAGTCGATCATGAATCCGCCGTCGATATAGAGGGTCTGACCAGTGATGTAGGAGGACTGCTGAGACAACAAGAAGCCAACGGTTTGAGCGATCTCGGTTGGTTGGGCTAACCGGTTGGCGGGAATACGGTTCATGATCACGTCCATATCCAGGGTTCCAGCGGCGACCCCATCCCGCAGGACTCCAGTATCGATATAGCCGGGGGCAACCGCGTTGACCCGCACCCCTTGAGCGGCCCATTCACCAGCCGCAGTGGAAACCAGACCAATGATGGCTGCCTTGCTGGTGGAGTACGGGGCTCGTCCGGCAGAGCCACGGGCAGACACCGAAGAGATGGCGACGATGCTGCCCCCACCAGTGGCCAGCATGTTTCGACCTGCGGCCTGGATGGTGGAGAAGACGCCGTGCAGGTTCACGTCAATGACAGCTGACCACTCCTCCCATGAGAGGTCGACCAGGGCTCGGTGGCGTTGGATGCCGGCATTGGCGACCACAGCGTCGATGCCACCACACTGCTGGGAGATTTGATCAAAGACATCACGGACCTGGGCGTGATTGGTGACATCAAGCTCAAGCCAGGACAATCCCACATCGGTCGATGAGCCATCAAAACGAGGCAGGCCGCCGTCATGCAGGTCGGTGGAAATGACCCGGTACCCCTCATCGACCAGATGCTCACCAATGGTTCGACCCAGTCCCTGGCTGCCACCAGTGACGATGGCAGTTGGTGCTGGCTGTGTCGATTGTTTGGAGTTGAGGGACTGGGTAAGCGAAGATGTCGTGGTGCCTTCGTTGTCTGGATCAGGCGGCATCTTGTCCCAATCGGGTGAGCAGGTCAGCGGCATGTTCTTCCAGCCGTTCCAGTGACCCGGCGGCAACCTTGGAAGCCCAGGCGGCATAGCCCCTGCGCTCATACACCTCGTTGGGAGGCAGATAGTGCGAGCCCGGCCCGTTGGTCAGGTTCATCACAACCACTGGGTGGTCAGCAAAGCGACTTCGGAGGTTCTCTTGGAAGACAGCGAAGGCTTCGCCGGGATGAGCAATCAAGAAACCATCGCCAATCTGCCAAGCCCAAACCGGATGCTCCAGAGTGGGATCATCGCTCATCTCAGCCAGGGTGTGTTCGGCTCGCCGCAACCTCTCTTCCAGGCTCTTTGCGTCGATACCTTCCCAACGTTTGCGCAGCTGATCCAAGGTTGGTTTCTTCTGGGCCTCCAGGGTTACCGACTCATGCAATGACTGAAGCACGGTGTTGCCCTCCACTGGTTTGGGTTCCCAGATGGCAAGGGGAGCCCCCGATTCGGCCGAGCCAGTCAGGGTCAGGGTTGAGCCCGCTGGAGGGAGGGCCTGCAAGGCGGCAAGCGCGGCATAACCAAGCGATCGACCGTTGCGGTCAGCTACTTCGACGTCCCCGACGTATTGGTGGCGAGGGGCCAGGTCACCCGAGGCTCCTTGCAAGAAGGCGCACGGAGATCCAGTCTGATCTTCAATGACTTCGCGCATGCCTCCGACATAGTCGGGCGAAATCAGGTGGTTATCCCAGGCCAGTGTTGTTGGGTGGCAGGCGTAGTTGACCAGGGTGCCAATAGTCGTGCCGTTGTCATTCGTGATGCGGCCAATGGTGACGGTGTCATCAGCCGTCTTCTCCGGGTTGTAACCCACCAGCATTCGATCACCCGCGTCCAACTCTCGGTTGGCAGCTAGCGAACAAGATCCGATGGCCCAATCCAGGGTCGCAGGGGCCAGGTTGGCCAGGGCTTCAGTTCCAGCTGAAACTCCTGCCTCGGCCAGCGCCTGGAGATAGGGGGGGATCAGGTGACCACCATCGAGGTCGGCTTCGCCGGACCCGAGCGATGCACCAGCATGGGTGTGGGTGAGTGATACCAGCAGCTGATCAGGATCCAATTCGAGGGCATCGAGAATAGTGGAGCGCAGGGCCCACTCGTCGGCTGAGCTTTGCCACCAAGAAGCATCAATACTGATCAGTAGCAGCGGGCGTTCCTGGACGCTTGCTTGCTGGTCGCTTGCCTTCTGGGCGGTGGACAGGGCAATGACGGTCAGAGTTAAGGGTCGGTGGACGCCTTGGGACACGTCGGTCTCGGCCAGTCCCCACAGCCGGTTGCGGATACCAACCGGGGGAGTGACGTCTCGCCGGGCTACTCCGGCTTGGCCGGTAAAGGATGGTGTGTTGACCGTCGCTCCAACTTCGGTCGTCATTGGCAGATCGATCTGGATCGTGTGCTGGGCATGGGTCTCTGTTCAGTCCTGGAGGAACGCAGTTGAGCGAATACGGTCGAGGGAATACCGTCAAGCGATTGCACCGTCAAGCGATTGCATAGTATTCCCCCTGTGACCTCCGTTGTACCAATTGCCGCCTATCCCATCCGACATGAGCTAGCTGAGGGCCCCTTGTGGGACGACAAGAAGCGGTGCCTCTGGTGGGTGGACATCACCCGCGGGCAGCTGTGGACCAGTCCCGATCAGGAGACGGCCCGCATTGCTCACCAGTTCGAATCGACGGTTGGGGCGGTGGTCCTGAGCGACGATGGACGAGTGGTTTGTGCTGCTGGATCGCGTATTGTCGCGATCGGTCAAAACGGCAATGAAGACGAGATTGCTTGCTTGCCCCTGACTGGCAATGCCCGGGCCAATGACGGCCAGGTCGACCCTGCTGGTCGGCTGATTGTTGGATCCTTCGATGATGACGTGACCCTTGGTGCCGCTCACCTCTGGCAGGTCGAAAACGGATCGGTGACATTGTTGAAGAATGGGCTCACCGTTCCCAACGGGATTGGCTGGTCCTTGGACGGCCAGACCATGTACTTCATCGACAGTGCCGACCGCGTTCTCTATCACCTGCCCTATGACGTGGAGACCGGAGCTCTTGGTGCGTTTGAGATTCTGGCTGACTTCTCTGGCTTTGATGGTGTGCCTGATGGGCTGGCCGTGGATGCCCGTGGCTACATCTGGGTGGGATTTTGGGACGGAGGAGTGATTCGGGTCTTTGCTCCTGACGGCCAGCTGGAGCAAACGCTGTCGACCGGTGCCAGTCGGACCACTTCGTGCTGCTTCGGTGGGCCGGACCTAATGACGCTATACATCACTAGTGCCAGCATCGAGCTGTCTGGCGAGGTCCTCGCAACTGAACCGAACTCGGGTCATGTGCTAATGATTCCGGATGCTGGTCGTGGCCGAGCGATGGACAGGATGAAGATCTCGGGGCCGTGAGCCGCTGTTGGGGGCCTAGTTGGACGATGGAAGAGTGTCGGTACTCAGAACGAACTCGACTGAATCACTGAAGCCGATCATCAGTTCGCCGCGGTTGAGACCAGATTCGAGCCGACTGATCCAATATGTTCGACCAGATGGATCTGGCGAGCGATCCAGGACATTGCGATAGACAAGATCGACGAACTCGGCATCTGTCAGCTGTCCGTATTGACTGGTGAACTCATCAGACAAGGCGAATTCGTCAGAGATCTCGCGTAGGAGGAGACCCCCTGAAGATTGAGCCAGCCAGTAGTCGAAGCCTTCCTGTTCCGCATCACGAAGGAAGTAAGCCTTGTACAGTCGCCAGATCCTGCCCTCTGTGATGGTGGCGGGACGAACCGTGCCGGTCTTGGCGACGAATTCAGCCGATTCGCTGAAGCCGACCATGAGCCCGCCGCGAGTCAAGTCGGTTTCCAGTCGGGTGTTCCAGTAGGCCCGTCCTTCGACGTCAGGTTCGCGGTCCAACACGTTGGCATAGATGAGATCGACGAACTGGGCGTTGCTTAGCTGGCCGTAGCGGGCACGGAACTCCGGAGAGTCGGCGAAGACCTCCGATATCGATTGCAATGCGGTCGGCGATGCCCGCTCGGCGCGCCAGTAGGCCAAGCCCGCGGCATCCGGTGGGCGCTGCAAATAGGCCTGGTAGAGGCGCGTCACTTGATCGGATAGTTGGTTACGTGCCATCTCCTCCACAGCCCTGGGAGTTGGCTCGCCGTCGTTGCCGCCACCATTGCCCAACCCAGATCCGGGACCATAGGTGGTCAGTGGCTGACCTAGCTCGTAGACACCGAGGTCTGGTTGGCCATCACTCACCCAGAGGTCATTGATGTTCGGAAGAACCTGTCCGGCGTTGACAAGAGGGGATCCAGCCTTTGGCCGAAGGTCAACAGAGTCCGGGTCAACGGCAATACTGGTAGCCACCGGCAACGAGGCGTTCATCAGATCGCTCAGTGCCAACTCAACCCCATGATCTTCAACCCCAGGAGGCAGGTCACCCAGTCGGGTGTAGCGCATATTTTCCCACTTGAACCAGGGGTCAGATCCAGTTCGGGTCGTTGACCACCCGTTGTAGTCGAAGTCGCGAAAGCCGCTGGGCGAAACCGAAGAGAGTTCGAAGGCATACCGATTCCCAAACAAGGCATTGTTTCGAAGCCTGCCGTTGGTCCACCCCGAGCTGCCTTCGTCAAAGGCGTTGTTTAGCTTGATGGCAGTGTTGTGAGCAATGAGAAAGCCGGACGGATCGTTGTTGATCTTGATCGAGTTGGACTCAAGATTCACAAGCTCGTTGCGCAGGACATAGGCAGGCCCACCACGAATGGGCTGAATGCTGACGCCCATGCGAGCATTCACCACGCGGTTGGCCCAGACCCGGACGTTGGCCTGGTTGTAGTCGACCTCAATCCCGTCATCAACACAGCGTGAGGCGTCATTGCCATAGACATCGTTGCCATAGGACGGACCAGTGAATGGCTGCACCGAGACACAGTCACCAAAGTTGCTGACCGTGTTGTTGCAAACCGTGTGACCCCAGCCTCGAAGGTCGATACCGCGCTCGGAGGGGATGCCAGATCCGGGCCAGGGGGTGCGGCCGGTGATGGTGTTGTCGCACACAACCTGGTGACGTTCCTGATCTTTGTCTCGTCGGTTGTACACACCGAAACCAACGTCGGTGATGTAGTTCCCGATGATGTCCAGGTATTGGGTGTTCTGGGCGTCGACTCCCCATCGACCGTTTCGGATGGTGAAGTTTGACACCGAGACGTAACTAGTAATCCGGTCAAAGCGGCCGATGGTGACGACCCCACTATTGATGTCGTCGCCATCGATGACAACGTCGCTGACATCACCAAGGTTGGTGAACACGATCGGTGCCCCGTCTTGGCCCGATGTGGTGAGCGTGAAGGGATCATAGGTTCCGGCGGTCACGATGAATCGATTGCCGGGTTCTGCCGCGTCGGCGGCCGCTTGTAGACCGAGAAATGGGTCGGTGGCGGAGCCTGAGCCACCCCCTGATCCGGGGGCGACATAGCGATCGACGAAGGTGTGACCGTTGGTCAAGCTAGCCGTTGTGGCTGAGTTGAGCGTTGTGGTTGTGCCGCCGCCGTCGGGGTCAGTAATGGTGGCTCGTAACTCATAGCTTGTGCCCTGCTCCAAGAAAAGAGCACTCGCGGCCCAATAGTTCAGGCCGAGCATGGAGCCGTTCGCTACGGTGAGCGGCTCGGCTCGCATAGCTGGAGCCGCCAGCTGCCAGGTCGCTGATCCGGCTTGGCGGTACTCCAGCACCATGGTTGAGTTCAGGTTGTCGTCACCCTGAATTGGCCAGTACAAGCCGATGGAGTCCAGGGTGGCATCGGCGCGAGCCTGGCCAGGAATGACGGCACCGCCGGTGGCCGCGTTGGCTGCTGAGGGAATGAACAGTATTCCGATCAGGAATGTCAGGGTGGCGGCAATCCTGGTAAAGATCATGAGACAGCTTTCGGTTTCTGACGAATTTTTCTTTAGGTGGTGGAACTCCAACTGACGG
Organism: Actinomycetes bacterium; assembly: GCA_024280015.1. Taxonomy (GTDB): domain Bacteria; phylum Actinomycetota; class Acidimicrobiia; order Acidimicrobiales; family SZUA-35; genus JAJRQY01. The sequence goes on along the minus strand of JAJRQY010000124.1, from coordinate 719 downwards.
TCGAGAGGGTGGTTAAGAACTGTTGGAAGGTATCCAATTCTTCTTGGGACGGGTCTTTGCCGGTCATAGCTCGAAGGTAGTCGGGAGCATAGGAGACCCGGGTGCTCATGGTTTCCGCCGTCCCCACTGTGTAGTAGCCGACCTGGCTGTGATAAAGCAGCCGTGCTCGAATCAAGGCTTCGGTTTGACTAAACCCGTGCTGGGCAAACATCTTGCTCAAGGCCTGCTGTCGTTCCTGGTCGGCATCGGAGAATCTGGCGGCAACCTTGGTGTCTCGTCGTGCCCAATCGCGAACCGACATGTCCAGTGATGAGTCGAACAGAGATTCATCGGACCAACACTCAAAGACACCGAGACAGGCTGCGGTGATGGTCGGAGCGCTACGCCTGCTCCGTTCTACGATTGATTTGGTGTTGCGAACCCAGATCTTCAGCAGTTCCGCGACCAGATCTTCACGTTCGGCGAAGTACCAGTAGAAACTGGAGCGTGATACATCGAGAGAGCTGGCCAGGGACAACACCTTGAGCTGGTCGATGGGGGTGTGACGTAGTGCTTGCCTGGCGGCAGCAATCCAATCGTCACGGGTGACCCTGGTTTGGGCGGGCCGGCGCATGTTACTCAGGAGCTGCACCACCTTCGGAGACTCTGCGGTCCACGAAATCCGTCATTGCTTCACGAACCGCGTCATCCAACGGTGGCGCTTCGAAGTTTGCCAAGGT
>JAJRQY010000123.1 GCA_024280015.1 Actinomycetes bacterium | reverse complement strand
GACGGAGTCGGACGCCACCACAATCTCGAACCGGAGACGCGCCGTCTCCTGCGTTGGCGCGTCGCCCTTTGCAGCCCGGAGTTCAACCAACTATGAGCTACTCATTTGACAAGAACCCTGCCGGCTTGAACGGGGCGTTGGCCAACCAGGCTCAGGCCAACCAGTCCAGGCGCGTCTTCCTGCAGCGCCTTGCCGTGCTCAGCGCAGCCGGAGCAAGTGCCAGCCTCCTTGCCGGTTGTTCAAAATCTGGCAATTCCCAGGGTGAGGGATCTGCAGCCGGGGAAACCGGTGACACCCCGCCGGTGGCTGAGACCGGTGTCCTCACTGCCAGCCACATCGATGGCCGAGTTCTGGTCATCGTGAATCTTGAGGGAGGCAATGACGGGCCCTCGACCGTTGTTCCCGCCAGCTCCGCTGCCTACTACAACGCCAGGCCGAACCTTGCAATTGCCGAAGGAGACGTATTGAGTCTCAATGACCGCATTGGACTCAACCCCAATCTGAGCAAGCTCCACAAGCGAGGTGTGACCGTAGTCGAAGGCGTCGGTCCGACTGAAGGAGATCTCTCACACTTTGCCATGGCCGATCGATGGGCGATGGGCGACGTCAACGGATCAGCCAACTTCCGTACCGGTTTCGGTGGCCGTCTCACCGACACCCTCTACCAGAACTCGCCGCTTACTGGAGTGTCCATGGCCAGCTCATCCCCGTTCCTCAATGGCCAACTGGCCTCAGGCTTGGCCCTGTCGGGCCCCGGTGATCTGAATTTCTTGCGCCCGGCCGATTGGGACGAATTGCTGGCCTTTCAAGAAGCACTCGGATCATTCGGCCAAGGGCTGGTACCCGAGGCTTACGAGCTGCTTCTTGATCTTGGTCAACGGCTCGCTTCAGTCGAAGAACAAGAAATCGATTGGGATCACCCGATTATCCAAGAAGGCGGAGATCTGGGCCGCCAGCTCTGGGGGGCGAGTGACATCATCTCCGCTGATCTCGGGGCGCGAGTGATCTATACCGAATTGAGTGGCTTCGACACCCACGAGGACCACGGTTCCCAACATGATGAGCTTCTCAACCAGCTGGATGCGGCAATCGACGGGTTCCTCGACTTAGCCGAGGAGGCTGGCTTTGCAGATCGTGTAGTCGTTGCAACAACTTCGGAGTTTGGTCGACGGCTTCGGGAGAACGATGGTGGCCTGGATCACGGATCGGCCTCGACCATGCTGGTAGCAGGAGCCATAGAGCCTCAGGTTCTCGGAGTGCCATCGGACCTTGATGATCTGGATGAGGACGGCAACCTTCGGGTCACCGTTGGTTTCGATCGATACCTTGGCAGCCTGGCGCAAGAATGGTTGGGCATCGAAGCCGGATCCGTGCTCCAATCCCAGCCAGAACTGCTCGGACTGGCCTAGATTGTTAGGGTGAATACCAGCTCACTCCCAGGCTCTGTCAGCCTCACTGCCTCCATCCCAGGCTCTGTCAGTCTCACTGCCTCCATCCCAGGCTTTGTCAGTCTCACTGCCTCCATCCCAGGCTCTGTCAGTCTCACTGCCTCCATCCCAGGCTCTGTCAGTCCCACTGCCTCCATCCCAGGCTCTGTCAGTCCCTACCATCATGATGTGTTCCATGGCTGACGTCCCCCCACATCTCTCACCTTCCTCGGCCTCGTCCTTCGATGGCTGCCCTCGCCGCTGGAAGTTCAAGTACATCGACCGGCTACCCGAGCCACCAGGCCAAGCAGCCGTAGTTGGAACCTTCGCTCACACCGTGCTCGAAAGCCTTTGCGGGCTTACACAAGCCGAACGAACAAAAGACCAAGCCAAAGTACTTGCTCGTGAGCTGTGGCCCGAGCACGAGGAGAGCGTCGAGCATCAATCGCTGAACCTGTCCGACGAGGAAAGTCGAGCGTTTCGCTGGCAGGCGTGGCTTGCTATCGCCGGGCTTTGGGACCTGGAAGATCCAGCCTCGGTCGACATCGTTGCCACCGAGCAGAAGGTCACGGCTACTCTGCAAGGCGTTCCCTTCCTCGGGATTATTGATCGACTGGAGCGCGAGGGCGAGAAGCTGATCGTCAGTGACTACAAGTCAGGCAAGGTTCCCGCCGTTCGCTGGCGTGATGACAAGATCCAGCAGGTCATGCTCTATGCCGCCGCCGTTACCCAAGATCAAGATGAGCAACCCGAGCGCGTTCGCCTTCTCTATCTCGGCCAGCAGGTTCTTGACTATGCCGTTACCGATCGTCGGATCGAAGAAGCGACAGACAAACTCGCAACCACCTGGAGCAATATCGACTCAGCATGCACCTCGGAGACCTTTGAGGCCACACCGACTGTGTTGTGCGGCTGGTGTCCTTTTGCCGCGAAATGCCCCGAGGGACTAGCTGAACTGACCCGGCGCCAGGACTCCGGCAACCTGCTTCCACATGCCCCGGCAGGAGCCCTCATCAGTTCAGCTAATTGAGTTCTTTTCCCGGTTAGAAGGTCCATCAGGCCTATGGATGGTTGCTCAAGGTTCGGCAACCATGACCGACAATTGTGAGGGACCTTCGGCCGGGCGGCCGGAGGATGAGTCCAACATCAGCGGGGATGTTCATGACGACCATCGACATGCAAACCAATCACGAGTCCATTGCTCTGGAAGCGACTGACCGAGTACCTACAGCCTCCGGTTGGTTTCGAGACCCACTAAGTCTTCACGACAAGCGATACTTCAATGGCACGGACTGGACAAGCCACGTGACCCACCGAGGCCCAACCCCGTGTGAAGGCTGTACCAGCTCCTGAGCTACAACGACCGAGCTACTCACACGACCAACCCGAGCCACTGTCGGGGATTGCTCGACCAGTGGGGTCCAGGCGCCAACCATCAGAGACGCCGCTCACCTGCTGGAGAATGGCATCACGCTCTTCCTCCGTCGGGATGCTCAACACACCACCAACCGCACGCAGCGGCACCACCCGCAAATCAAGTTTGAGCTCCACTACCTCACGCTCACCGCTGCTTTCCTCGCTAGTGGACGCACTAGTCGACTCACTCACTGGCTCACTAGCCGATTCACTAATCGTGAACTCAAAGATCGCAGTATTGGCGGTAACGCCTCTGGCTGAGGGGAAGGCAAAGTTCCCCGTCGAGTGGACCACCATCGATCGATCGCCAACCGAACCGACTCCTTGCACGACATGAGGGTGTCCGTCGACCACAATGTCTGCACCAAGCTCAACCCAGTGCTTCTCCAGATCCAGCATGAAATCCGAAGGGCACAGAACACCTTCCTCCCCGCCGTGCGCCATCACCACCGTGACGTCGGAATTGCTAGCCGTGAGCCGAACCAGATCATCGGCCAATTCCTGGAATGCCGGACAGGCCCAAGCAACTTCGGGGCGAGCATTGTCGCCCGATGTCGACCAATCACAGGGAACCCTGGACATCGAGACGATTCCGACCCGCCAGTCGCCAACGTCGAGGATCAGAGGCTCATAAGCCGAGGCTTCGTCAATCCCGGCACCGACTCGTTGCAACTGCCTGGAGTCAATCTCAGCCAAGGTTTGGGCCACCGCTTCGGATCCAAAGTCCAGGGTGTGATTATTGGCCAAGGCAACAACATCAACCCCGGCAGCCACCAAGAGATCCAGCGAAGCAGGCGGTGAACGAAACAGAAACTGCTTCTGTACCGGCGGACGTCCAACTCCAGGGTCGGCGATCGCGGTTTCTAGATTGATGACCATCAGGTCCGGAGCGCTCAGCAGGTGAAGCACCTCGGCCAAGGGATCACGCTGGTCCAGACCAGCCGTGAACGACGTGTCACCAGCAAATCCCAGAACAATGGGCTGACGTATCGGCACGGCCAGTATCGCGGGCTTACTGGTCGCAGGTTTGCTGGCCGCAGGTTTGCTGACTGAACTCGAGCCGGCCAACGTTGTGATGACTGCACTCCCGGTCCTCACAGCCGGTTCGGCCGACTGCACCGACTCGCCTCCCACGCAACCGCCAGCCAGCACTGCGAGCAGTGAGGACACTAAGGCAGGCGAGATTGCACGAGAAAGCATCGGAGACCAACGCCTCCTTCGCCAGCGATTCAACATGGCGCCAAACTACTGCCCATCGCCATCCCAACCCCTCATTCTCATTCTCATTCTGTCATCGTTCCGTCATCGTTCTTTCACCGACCGTCACCGCTCGCTCACCGGTTGCCGCAGAACTAGCCGTTCTACCTATCGGAAACTGCCAGCCCAGATACTAAGTTGGGCCGATGGTTGCTCGGGTATCGGAGTCGAGCCTCGCACATGCTGTTGGGGCCTTAGTTGGAGTGGGCGTCGATCTCGGTCGCCATCGCTCGTTTGCCGCGCTTGCCGCCCATAGCTACGCGCTTCCCTTGCCTCTCTCTGTCCAGGACGAGGGCTTGCTCATTCGCTGGGTCGGCGACGGCGGCCCGCAACGAGTGCCAGAACGCATCTTCGATCTCGCTGGCATAGATCAGGACGAGGCCGAACGTTTCGTTGGCCTTGTCGCTGCCCAGATCATGCGGGGCATCCCGGCCGCCAATTCCGACCTGCCAGCCGAGACAGATCTCACCATTCGCAAGGTGGCGATACCGGCCTCATTCGGGCCCCAGTGCCGCCAGGCAGTTCTTGCCGGATTCCGGCGAGCCGGAGTAGATCTTCAACCGGAGAATCTGGTCGAACGTCCGATTGCCGCCTTGGCTGGCTGGTTCGCCCATCGAGAACGAATCTCCGGCCGGCCAACTCGCGACCCAGTCTTGCTGATTGACAATGACGGTGGGGAACTCTCAGCAGTCATCGCCGATCCGCTCACTCGCAGACTCCTGGTTTGTATGCCGCTGAGTTCAGGGCCAAACGACGAACCAACTTGGGTGGTCGAAGGTCTGAAGGACTTGGTCACGCTGGCGGCTGGAATGCTTCATCGTGACAGCCTGATACAAGACACTGACTGGCCAAGCATCTCCTCATCTCTCCCCCAGGTTGTGGTCACGGGCTCCGGACATAGCCATCCGGCAATCGTTTCGCTTGTTCGTTCACTCCTTCCCGCCGCTGACGTCATGCCAGATCCCTTGGTCGCTGATCCCGCCCATTGTGTTGCCCTTGGCTTGCAGCACCTGGACCAATTCGATTCGTGGAGAGCCTGCTGGCCGACCTCGCCCATCCATCTTCCGGGAGTCGGAGTCACCGTGGTTGAGGCTGGGCAAGTCCTGTATCGCCAGAACGAGTCCTATGTTGTCAAGCCTGGTGCAGAGTTGCGGTTTGGTCGGATAGACCGACCTCTTCAGTTGCGATCTGGGTCAGGCAAGTCGACCGGCCTCGTCGTTCCACCAGCAATGGGGCCCCTTCCGCTCATGCGCCTCCTTCCCGATGGCAGGATGAGCATTCGGGGAGCAAAGGGTGTGCGTCCTCTCACCGTGCAGCTCAGCTGGCCGTGCCCCGGCTCGGATAGTTCCGAGCTGAAGATTTCAACCATCGGGAGACGGGCCGCAACCCTGGTCTAGCCGGGGCGTGCTCTGAAAACATCTACTCCCAGAGCCGGTCGACGACATCCAGCCATAGCCGTGTCGTTAGCCGCAACGAGTCAACATCAATGCGTTCGTTATTGCCATGAAAGCGGCTGCTGAACTCGCCAGCGTCCAAACGGCTGCTTAGCAGACCAGCACCGTAGGCAATCGCCCCGGCATCTCGGAAGAACCGACTGTCTGTCCCCCCAGTCACCATGCTCGGGATCACGGTCGCATCGGGATAGGCAGGCTTGGTCGCGCTAACTAGGGCTTCCCACAGGGGGTTGCCAATTGCTGATGCTGTTGATGGTGTCTCGGCTATCACCTCGACTTCGACCTGGTCAAAGACATCGCCGAGTGCCGCACGAAGATGGTTGTTCACGTCCTGCGCCGTCTCGCCAGGCAGGGTCCGAATATCAACCTCGATGATGACCTCGTCGGGGATCGTGTTGGTCTTGCCTCCGCCTGCGATCACATTGGGGCTAAAGGTGGTGTGCGAGCACGCATGAGCATTGCCAGCAACATGAGGCGGCAGCTCGGCCAGCGCCTCCTTCAAGCGAACAGGGTCGATCAGCTTGCGGCTGAGTTCGTCGGACAACCCCATGGCCTTGATCCGCGCCCCCCAAAGCTCGTCCAACTGTGGGGCGGGACTGTAGTCGGCCAGCTTTCGCACAATGTCTGCGGCCTTCACCAGCGCATTGTCCGACTGATACGGCCGCGATCCATGACCGGGAGTACCCTTGACCTTGATACGGCGCCAGCCAACTCCCTTTTCCGCGGTGGTGATCAGCAGGGTGGTCCCGGCCGGACTCTGGAACGGGATGCCACCAAACTCGGTGAGCACATAGTCACATTTGAGAGCGTCCCACTGGTCTCGGACCAATTGCTCAGCGCCATGTACGCCACCCGCTTCTTCATCAGCAACGGCAAAGTAGATGATGTCTCCCTTGTAACGCTTGCCCGAGGAGATCATGTGGCGAAAGGCCACTGCCATGGATGAGGTCAGGTTGAGCATGTCGACGGCTCCACGTCCCCAGACCTCGGCCTCACCCGGTGTTGCTCCCGGAACGAGTTCGCCACCGAAGGGATCTCGCTCCCAACCATCAGGCGAGACGGGAACAACATCAGTGTGGCCCATCAGACATAGGGCCGGTGCATTCGGGTCGGTCCCCTCCCAGCGAGCGACCAGCGAGGTCCTCCCGGGAGTCGGCTCGTAGGTCTCGAAGTCGACGCCGGTCCCTTCCAGCTCATCTCGCAGCAGCTTGGCCGAGCGGTCCTCTTGGCCTGATTCGGGCGTGCCGTCATTGACACACTGATTCCGAATCAGCGTTTGCAGCAGCTCGACCGTCTCATTGGTGAGGCGGTCCAGGGTCGAGTCATCAATCATGACCCGACCCTACACCCCGGCTTGGCGAGACACCTAGGCCTCTCAAGCTGCTGATCGTTACCGACTAGCTAGAGCCTCAAGCAGGAGCGGCATGACCTTGTGGACATCGCCAATGATGCCCAAGTCAGCAATTCCGAAGATGGGAGCCTCGGCATCCTTATTGATGGCAATAATGTTCTTCGACCCCTTCATGCCAACCAGATGCTGGGTTGCGCCAGAGATTCCGCAGGCGATGTAGACGTCCGGCTTAACAACCTTGCCGGTCTGTCCAACCTGTTGTGAGTAGGGAACCCAGCCAGCATCCACGATGGCACGTGATGCACCTGCAGCGCCCCCAAGAGCCTTGGCTAGGTCGGTGACCATCGAGAACTTCTCGGCCTCACCGATTCCACGACCACCGGCAACAACGATGCCAGCCTCATCCAGCTTGGGACCGTCAGACTCTTCGACAAAACGATCGGTCACGACCGCTCCCGCAGACGAGCCAAGATCGGGAACATCCAATTCTTCGCTATCGGCTTCGCCCCCGTCGGAGGACTCTGCCGGGAAGGACTTGGGGCGAACAACGGCAATGAAGGGTCCATCACCGGTGAACTTGGTCTTGATGTCAGTGGCGCCACCAAATATTGCGGCGGTACAAACCAGCGAACCATCGTCGACCTCAAGGTCAACACAGTTGGAGATCACGGTCTTGTCGGTCTTGACCGAGAGGCGGGCGGCAACGTCGCGTCCGTCATAGGTGGTGCCTAGGAGGATGGCGTCAGGACCATCGCCCGCTTCGACTGCTTCAGCAATGGCAGCAGCAACAGGGACCCCGACCAGGGCCTCTTCAACGTCAACGGAGTAGACGGTTTCGGCTCCGTAGGCTCCAACGGCTTCGACGATATCGTCGGCGTCACCGGCGTAGACGCAGGCAACGGTGTCGGCCAGCTCACGCGCCTTGCTTAGTAGTTCGAGAGTGTTTGAGTTGACTTCGCCGTCGGTTGCTTCGGCGTATACCCAGATCGTGTCCAAAGTCATGATCAGATCACCTTCAAGTTCTCGAGGAACTCCACGATCTTCACGTGGGCCTCTCCGTCGTCTTCAATAATGTCGCCAGCCTCACGCTTGGGGGCCTCGGTTACTTCCACAATCTCTTGGCCCGCTCCGGCCCAACCAACCTGATCGGAATCGAACCCGAGATCGGCGGCAGTCTTTTCTTCAACCGGTTTTGACTTGGCGGCCATGATTCCCTTGAACGAGGGATAGCGAGGCTCGACCACACCAGCAGTCACGCTGATCACTGCGGGCAGTGGGCACTGGACGCTGTCATAGCCTGCATCAGTCTGACGCTGCACGCTGATGCTGGCCCCGTCAACCTCAATGGACTTGGCGGCGGTCACCGATGGCAGATCAAGTACAGCGGCAATCTGTTCGGGAACGGTGCCGGTGTAGCCGTCGGAGCTTTCAGATCCAGCAATGATCAGATCAGCACCCTGATCCTTGATCGCAGCAGCCAACAATTTGGCCGTGGTCAACGCATCGCTGCCGACCAACTCGGGATCGCTGATGAGGGTGGCCGAAGCCGCTCCCATGGCCAGCGCAGTGGCTAGGCCCGATCTCTCGCTGTTTGGCACCATGGAGACAAGCGTTACTTCGCCCTCCCCGGCAGCATCTACCAGCTGCAGCGCCATCTCAACTCCATAGCTGTCTGACTCATCGAGGATGAGTTTGACATCTCGTTTCAGAGTGCGAGTTTCCGGATCCAGCGCACCGGGATCAGCCGGGTCTGGGATTTGCTTGACACATACGACGACCTTCATGGCCACCATCGTAGATGACAACTTGACCATTTGGTCAAGACCAGGGGCATGTGTCGTTGGGCACAGTCGCCTAGTGCAACCTAGAACCGTCCAGAACTGCTGCGGACATGGGGCTACGGTGAGGCGGTGCGCCTGGTCCTGATCATCAACCCAACGGCATCCTCGGTTACCGGCCGTGACCTGGTCGCCATCGAAAAGCGGCTCAGCCTTCGCCATGAGCTCGTTGTGCACCGAACATCCCGGCAGGGACACGCCACCCGACTGGCCCACCGGGCAGTCAAAGACAATGCTGATGTGGTTATCACCGTCGGAGGAGACGGAACAGTCAACGAAGCGGCTAACGGATTGCTTGGCACATCGTGCGCCCTCGCTCCCCTTCCTGGGGGCTCAACCAACGTGTTTGCTCGAGCCGTTGGGTACCCCAACCATGCTGGAAGTGCGACCACAGCATTGCTGGAGGCACTGGACAAGAAGTCCTTTGTCGATGCCAGCATTGGTCTAGCCGGTGGCCGGGCCTTCTTGTTCCACGTCGGTATCGGGTTTGATGCGTCGGTTGTTCATCGCGTCGAACGACGGGGGATACTCAAGAAGTACCTCGGACACCCATGGTTTATCGCCAGCGCGATTCGGGCCTGGCATTCAACTGATCGCAGGGACATCCGCTTCCGTATTCACACCGACGACGGTCGCGAAGTTGGGCTGGCCCAGATGGCGGTTGCCCTCAACGTCAACCCCTACACCTATCTGGGCAACCGACCATTGGAACTCGCCCCAGAAGTTGGCCTGACAACAAGGCTGTCGATTGTCGCCTTCGAAGACATGTCCATCAAACGACTTCTTCCCGCGGCGAGGGCTGCGTTCGCCGGTTCCGACGGCGTCCCCAACCGAAATGGGCTGCACCATCTCCAGGATGTCTCCGCAGCAACCATCACCTCCGACTCGCCGTTCCCCTATCAACTGGACGGCGAGCCATTGGAGCCGGTAACTGAATTGCGCCTGGAGCATCGCGCAAACGCCATCCGAATCCTGGTTCCCGAGCCTCAATCTGAGTCGACCGTATCTACATCAACCCTGCCTGGGTCTGCTATTCCAGAGTCTGCTGGTTAGCTGCTGGACCTCGTAGCTAGTGCCTCGATCGCCAAGTCGGGGGTATTGGTGATGATTCCGTCGACTCCAAATGAGGCGAGTTCACGAATTCGGTCGGCATCATCCACGGTCCAGACGAACACCTCGAGTCCTGCTTCGTTAGCTCGACGAACAAATCCCGCATCAACAACGACGTTGGCGGCGTTGATTGAGGAGCATCCCCGAGCCGCCGCACGCGCAATCAACTGCATCGGGTCAGTCTGCCCCCATACCAGCCAACCAATAGGAATCGTCGGGTCTGTTTCGCGAATCCTCTGGATGCTGTCCATATCAAAAGACGAAACGAGGACACGATCAGTCATCTCGAAGGCGGCGACCAGGCCAGCGACCGCCACCGATATTCCATGCTCGGCATCAAAGTCTGGGTCAGTCGGGTGATTCTTCACCTCAATGTTTACCCAAAGGTCCGTTGCCGCTTCGAGGGCTTCGGCCAGAGTGGGAACCCACTCGGGTAGGTCATCGGTTTGAACTTCTCGTACCATTCGACCGTCGGGCAAATGTGCATCGTGGTGAACAATCAAGACATCGTCGGCCGAGCGTCTGATATCAAGCTCGATGCCAGCCGCTCCTTGTTCGCGAGCCCCGACAAAAGCAGCAATAGTGTTCTCCTGATACGCCTGCGAGGCGCCTCGGTGGCCAATAATCCACGGCTTAGGAGGTGAGCTTGGCGAGCTGTCTTTTGGTGTGCCTGCGGACGTGCTCCCAGATGTGTTTCCAGCCATGTTTCCTAGTTTGGCAGAAAAAACATTGATTAACTCTGCCCAAACTCTTTACGAGAGTCAAAGTAAATACTACGTTGGCTTCTGAGCGAGGTGCAGTGCCTCTGCTCTCAGGATGGAGCCGCCACCATCACTGAAGCACTTTGGGGAGAAGATATCGGTATGCACACTACCGAGCTATTTACGGGTACTGAGGCTGCAGCTGAGACCACAACTGGGTCAGCAGCCAAATCCGAAACAGAGGGATCAGCAACGAACTTGCTTGAGCCATCAATGTTCGAACGCGTCGCCCGTCGTGTTGCCGAACGAATGGACCAGGACCCCGACGTGTCGTGGAGGAAACACGCCTCTTGTCGAGATACCGATCCTGATCTCTTCTTCCCGGTCGGGACAACCGGCTTGGCCGTGTCTCAGATTGATGAGGCGAAGGCCGTCTGTATGGGCTGCCCCGCTCAGATCCAGTGCCTGGAGTTCGCTCTGATCGCCAACCAGGACACTGGTGTCTGGGGTGGTAGTTCTGAAGAGGAGCGGCGCGGACTCCGCCGCAAGTACCTCAGCCGACGTCGTAGTCGTCTCTAGGCTCGGCCGTCTCTAGGCTCGGCCGTCTCTAGGCTCGGCCGTCTCTAGGCTCGGCCGTCTCTAGGCTCGGCCGTCTCTAGGCTCGGCCGTCGCCCAGAGGACACAAACAAGAGCGAGGCTTCCGTAGACGAGCATGCCAACAAAGAGTGGCGTGACCGTGCCTTCGATCCTGCTGTCGACTAAGTAGCCAAGGAACGCACCGATCGCGAGATTCATCGTTCCGACTACTGATGAAGCGATGCCAGCGATATGCCCCATCTGCTCCAATGCCAGCGACGCAATGTTGGGTCCGGCAGATACTTCCAGTGAGACAAGCAAGGCGACAGCCATCACAAAGAGAGCGAACGGCGGAAGACCATCGGTTCTCACGGCCAAGCCAACGGCCAAGGCCGACCCGATTACGAAGACGCCTACAACCGAGCGGGCGATGGCCAGTGACCCAAAGTGGTTCACCGCCTTGGATGTGATCAAGGTGGATATGCCCATCATTACACCCATTCCCCCGAAGACCAAAGCGTAGATTCTGCCCCGGTCGTACAACTTGGAGACAATGAGTTCGGAACTCCCGAGCCAAGGAAAGAAGGATCCGAGCATCAGGGTTTGGGCCATGGCCATCCCAACAGTTTGACGGTGAGTCAGTATCTCCTTGACCGACCGAGCGATGTCGGAAACTCGAAGCGATTGCCGGTTTTCCTCGGCCAGAGTCTCTGGGAGTCGGATAGACCAGAGGGCGACCAAGGCCGCCAGCACGACAGCTTGACCAAAAGTCCAGCGCCATGAACCAATAGTAAGCCAGAGCAGTCCCCAGACGGGAGCGAGAATCGGAACAAGCATGAAGACTGCTTGGACGAATAGCATGATTCGAGCCATCTGATCGCCGGAATAGCGGTCTCGGAGGATGGCCAACGTCACCACTCGAGGCCCAGCAGCACCTAGCCCCCAAAGCAGTCGACTAGCCAACAAGAACTCAAACGTTGGGGCGAGAGTCGACCCAATGGCCCCGATCACATAGACCCCAAGCCCAATAACAAGAGCACGCTTTCGGCCAAAGCGGTCCGAAACTGGCCCGTAGATGAACTGACCCGACGCCATGCCAATAAAGAACACCGTGATGGCCAAAGACACCCGAGTCGACTCCGCCTCCATACCAAACGCCTGGCGGATGTCAGAGAAGGCGGGCAACATGGTGTCAATTGCGAGGGCCGTGAGCGCGGTAGTCGCCGACAGCAAGCCAATAAATTCACGCAATCCAATATCGGGTCTTACGGTGGAGCCACGTGGTTTCGGCAAGCTCGCAGCCTACGCCGCCGAGACAGTAGAGAAGTGTGTCCTTAGTTCCGCAATCGTTCCCGCCCCGGCATCTCGAGCATCGACACGTCGCATTGTGATTTCTCCACCAAGGTCGCCAGCAGCCAGGGTCCGGGCGATGGTGAGGCCAAGACCAGTAGAGGTTGCCAGATCAAAGTCCTCGGGTAGGCCATCGCCATCGTCATGAACCCGAATGACCAGGTCAGAACCGGAGAATTCCAGCTCAATCAATATCTCACCACCGCTGCTGCCAGGCGGAAAGCCGTGCTCGACCGCATTCTGCAATAGCTCAGTGAGGACAACAGCAAGCGAGCTAGCCGTCGTTGCGGGCAGGGTCGGGCCTTCGCCAAGAACCTTGAAGGAAATTGGCCGATCCGGAGCCACCAAGGCATCCTCAACCATCTCGACAATAGGGCGGACAATCTCACCAAATGCGACCTCGTCTCCACCTTCTTGAGCCAGGATTTCATGCACCAGCGCTATCGACCGAATTCTCCTAACGGACTCATCGATCGCGGTTCTTGCTTCGAGACTTTCCATTCGACGCCCCTGCAAGCGCAGGAGCGAGGAGACTGTCTGCAAGCTGTTCTTCACCCGATGGTGGATCTCTCGAATAGTGGCGTCCATCGAGACCAACAAGCGCGCCTGACGACGCAGGTCTGACACATCACGCAACAAGACAAGAGCACCGTCAATCTTGTCATCTCGAATGAGAGGGACCACCCGACTCAGGATGGTTACGGACAAGCCATGCTCCAACTCAACCGTCACGGGAACCCGGAGTCGATATGCCGTCTTCAAGACACCCGGTTGGAATCCGAGATCGTCGAGGCCGCGACCAAGCGCATTGGCATGAAAACCGACTCGGTGAAGAGCAGAAACCGCATTTGGTGAAGAGTAGGTGATGCGCCCCGACTCATCGAGCACAACCACTCCGTCGCCGACCCGAGGCGCTTCCTCCGAATCGATCTCATCGGAAACGAAAGGAAATGCTCCGGCGGAAATCATGGTGGCGAATCCTCCAAATACTCCCAGGTAGGTTTGTTCCAGCTCACCTTCACGCCGAAGTCCTAGACAAGAACTCTCAGCCAGCAGCACGGCGATGACCCGCCCATCGAAGCAGACCGGAATGGCCTGTGCCGCAATCCGTTCGGCGCCACTGTCGGACCAACCAGACTCACCAGACTCACCAGCACCTCCGGACACCGGTGACTTGAGGGAGATCTCACCGGAACAGATCTCACCGGAACGAAGAGCATCAGCTACCAACGCCTGCTCGCTGGCCGGGAAAAACCGTCCAACCTGATCGTGGCGATACAAGGTCTGAGAAGTGGCAGGGCGAACCTGGCCAACCGTAACGAAACGTTCCGTCTCATCAGGACTGGCACCTGAGCGGACTGGTACCAAAAGGAGCAGATCCGAAAAGCTCAAGTCGGCTAGCAACGCCCACGAGCCGACCAAGCTGGATAAGTGGGCGCGTTCTCGAGACTCCAAACTGGTGTGCTGGCGCGCCAGGTCACTCAACGTGTTCAACGGATCGTCTCGCCAACGTATGTGCCGCCTAAATCTATTTGGCGCACCCGTATCCGGTGTCTATGTCTGCCGTGCATGTCAGCATTTTAGCCAGCGAGATGCCCCATCGAAGCTGGTGTCTTCATCTTCCAGTCAGATCCGCAAGGGTCACAATGCAAGGAGGAGACACCTCTAACCAGGTCGATGAAGTCGACGGTCCCTTTAGCCTCACATAGTGGACAGTTGATGCCGCCGGTTAAGTCACTTTTCCGGACGGAGGCGTATCGGTTGTACATGGTTCTCATTGCACTCCGATCAGCCCATGGACGCAACCACATCATTGCTCAGGGACCTAGGTCTGATTCACCCTGG
>JAJRQY010000122.1 GCA_024280015.1 Actinomycetes bacterium | reverse complement strand
TCGACTGACCTCATTGAGACCCAGTCTTGTACTGAGTCATTTTGCTTGCGTGCCCTACTCTTCCGGGTTGACCGGAGGGGTAGGGCACGTGGCGTTTTGGGACTTTCGATTGACTAATCTGGCGCAGAGTCAGTAACGAAGCGGGGTTGAGTCACCGCCGGGGCAGTCAGTGGATTGGCCGAAGGGGTGAATCCTTGACCTGGCCGTCCGTTCGTCTTACAGTCACCCCGACAGAACTGTCTTGGCGCGATGGTTGTCGGTCGGGTGTACCGCGCGTATGCTAGTCAGTTGCTGTGACGGCGCTAGCTTTGCTAGCCGACCCTGAAATACCGCCAGATGCTGTCTGGATGTGAAGAAGGAACGGTAGTAAAGCGAACCGGCTCACGGCTCTTTCTGACTCGTCGCGCAATCCTTGGTGGTGTCTTTTGCCTGCTCGCACGCTCGTTCGCGACCGTTACTCCTTTGGTAATCTGACTGATGCTCTTGAGCTTCCAGATCTGATCGCTATTCAAAAGGAATCATTTAAATGGTTCCTCGAAGAAGGGCTGGCGAACGCGTTTCGCGATATCAGCCCAATCAAGGACTTTACGGAAACGCTGCAACTCGAACTCGATTTTGATCCTCATGATGAGGACCTTGAGCCGTATCCCAAATATACGGTTGAGGAATGTAAAGAAAAGGATATGACCTACGCCGCACCGATTTTCGTGCGAGCCAGGTTCATTAACGCCAACACTGGCGAAATCAAGGAACAGACGGTCTTCATGGGCGACTTCCCCATGATGACTGATAAGGGCACGTTCGTGATCAACGGCACAGAGCGTGTTGTTGTTTCTCAACTTGTTCGTTCCCCCGGTGTCATCTTCCAGCCAGGTGAGCGGTTCCGACTGCGTAACCTGTCCAAGCACCAGATGGTGACCGGCACCATCCACCCCTACCGCGGTGAGTGGATCGAGTTCGACGTCGAGCAGAAGCCCGGCAAAGATCCGACCGCTGGTGTCCGTGTTGCTCGCAAGCGCCGCCTGTCGCTGTTCACCATGCTTCGTGCCCTTGGGTTCGACGAGGAGAACGCTCCCGGTTTCTTGGATGCGTTCGTCAACCACTTCGACTTCCTCGAAGGCCAGTGGGAAAAGGACCGAGAAATCGCCCCGACCCAGGACGAATCCCTTATCGAGATCTACAAGCGTGCCCGCCCAGGCGAGCCGCCAACTCTTGAGGCTTCACGCTCCTACCTGCGCAATGCCTTCTTCGAGAATCGTCGTTATGACCTCAGCCGCGTCGGCCGCTACAAGCTGAACCGCAAGTTGGGCCCAGAGGTCGAGCGTCTACAAGAGCTTTTCCCCATGCTGGGCGACCTTCTGGACAAGCCAGAGTCTGACCAGTCGGTTCTTTCTCGTTGTGAAGTTCTGGCTGTAGCCAGCTATCTCCTTCACCTCATGATCGCCGAGCCGGGCTACCGCCTGGACGACCAGGACCACTTCGCCAACCGGCGTGTGCGTTCGGTGGGCGAACTCATCCAGAACCAGGTCCGTATTGGCCTGTCCCGGATGGAGCGTGTCGTGCGGGAACGTATGACGACCCAAGACGTCGAGGCCATCACCCCTCAGACCCTCATCAATATCCGTCCCGTTGTGGCTGCTATCAAGGAATTCTTCGGAACTTCCCAGCTGTCTCAGTTCATGGACCAGATCAATCCGCTATCTGGCCTCACCCACCGCCGTCGTTTGTCGGCGCTTGGCCCAGGCGGCCTCTCCCGAGAGCGTGCTGGTTTCGAAGTTCGAGACGTTCACTTCTCCCACTACGGGCGAATGTGTCCCATCGAGACTCCCGAAGGCCCGAACATCGGCCTGATTGGCTACCTGGCGTCCTTCGCCAGTGTCAACGAATTCGGCTTCTTGGTCACTCCCTATCGCCCGGTGAACGACGGAATCGTTTCGGACGAGATCGTTTTCCTCACGGCTGATGAGGAAGAGGAATACGTGGTGGCTCAGGCCAACGCACCTCTTGATGAGAACAATCACTTCACCAATGACAAGGTCCTCTCGCGTCGCTCGCCTCAGGCGGCCTCGCTTCGAGACCTGAAACTTCAGCTGGAACGAGATATTTTCTTCGGCGCCACCACCGAGATCTCTTCGGTTGCGCCCGAGCAGATCTCGATGATGGACGTTGCTCCCAAGCAGATTGTTTCCATTGGAACGGGCCTTATCCCGTTCCTGGAACATGATGACGCCAACCGTGCCCTCATGGGCGCCAACATGCAGCGTCAGGCCGTTCCCCTTCTGGTGGCGGAAGCTCCCTACATCGGTACCGGTATCGAGTTCCGGGCCGGTCACGATGCCGCCGACACCCTCGTAGCTGAGGAAGACGGTGTGGTGTTGGACGTTGATGGGCAAAAGCTCATTGTCGAATACGCCGAGTCGGGCAAGAAGAATTATCGCTTGCTCAAGTTCGAGCGTTCCAACCAAGACACCTGCATCAACCAGAAACCACGGGTTGTTGCTGGCGAAGCCTTCAAGAAGGGTCAGCTGCTTGCTGATGGGCCTTCAACCGATCATGGCGAGCTTGCGCTGGGTAAGAACCTGGTTATTGCCTTCATGCCTTGGGAGGGTTACAACTTCGAAGATGCCATCATCTTGTCCGAGCGACTGGTACGCGATGACGTGCTCACGTCCATCCATATCAAGGAGCACGAGATTGATGCTCGTGACACCAAGCTTGGTCCGGAAGAAATCACTCGGGATATTCCAAACCTGAGCGACGACATTCTGGCTAATCTTGATGAGCGTGGCATCATCCGAGTCGGAGCCGAAGTTGGCCCCGGCGATGTGCTCGTCGGCAAGGTCACGCCAAAGGGCGAGACCGAACTCACTCCAGAAGAGCGACTACTTCGAGCCATCTTTGGCGAGAAGGCCCGCGAAGTTCGTGACACCTCACTCAAGGTTCCTCACGGAGAAATGGGCAAGGTCATCGACGTCAAGGTGTTCAACCGTGACGACAGCCACGAGTTGCCTCCCGGAGTCAACCAGCTGGTTCGTGTCTACATCGCCAAGAAGCGCAAGATCAGCGTTGGCGACAAGTTAGCCGGACGCCATGGCAACAAGGGTGTTATCTCCCGGATCCTTCCCATTGAGGACATGCCTCACCTGGCTGATGGATCGACTGTTGACGTCATCTTGAACCCACTTGGTGTTCCGTCTCGAATGAACGTTGGTCAGGTGCTGGAAAGCCACCTGGGCTACGCCGCTCGTTGGGGCTGGAATGTAGACGGAACCCAAACCGGCGAACCGCCGATGCGGGGAACCGAAAACAAGACCCGACCGTTCACTACTCCTGCCACCCTGGTCAGCACTCCGGTGTTCGACGGAGCGAAGTGGGACGAGAAGGAACTGTCCGGCGACAAGCCAACCATTCAAGACATCTTCCGCAACCTGGCTCCCGAGGCTGCCGACGGCACCCGATTGATCCAAGAAGACGGCAAGACCCAGCTCTATGACGGGCGAACGGGTGAACCGTTCGATAGCCCGGTCATGGTCGGGATCATGTACATCTTGAAGCTGTCTCACATGGTTGACGACAAGATTCACGCCCGTTCCACCGGCCCGTACTCCATGATCACCCAGCAGCCGCTTGGTGGTAAGGCTCAGTTCGGTGGCCAGCGCTTTGGTGAGATGGAAGTGTGGGCCCTTGAGGCCTACGGAGCCGCCTACTGCTTGCAGGAGCTGCTCACCATCAAGTCCGATGATGTGCTCGGCCGAGTCAAGGTCTATGAGGCCATTGTCAAGGGTGAGAACATTCCCGAGCCCGGCATTCCTGAGTCCTTCAAGGTCTTGATCAAGGAAATGCAGGCTCTTTGCCTCAATATCGAGGTACTGGCTGAAGATGGCCATGAGATTGAGATGCGAGAACTCGATGACGAGTTGTTCCGCACCGCAGAAGAGCTCGGAATCGACTTGAGTCGTCCCGAGCGTGGAACCGACGAAGACGATGCTGCCCGCGCTGCGGGCGGTCGACGCTGAGGGGCTGACACATGCTTGATGTCAATGATTTTGACCAGCTGAAAATTGGCCTAGCCACCGCGGATTCCATCCGCATGTGGTCCAACGGCGAAGTAAAGAAACCAGAAACAATCAACTACCGAACCCTCAAGCCTGAGAAGGACGGACTCTTCTGCGAGAAGATTTTCGGCCCGACCAAGGACTGGGAATGTGCTTGTGGAAAATACAAGCGTGTCCGTTTCAAGGGCATTATTTGTGAGCGCTGTGGAGTAGAAGTCACCCGCTCCAAGGTCCGCCGCGAGCGGATGGGTCATATCGAGCTTGCTGCTCCTTGTGTGCACATCTGGTACTTGCGTGGCACCCGTTCCTGGTTGGCATACCTGCTGATGGGCACCGAGCCCCGCGAAGAGCTCAAAGCCAAGCAGTTGGAAAAGGTCATCTATTTCGCCGCCAGCCTCATCACCCATGTCGATGAGGAAAAGCGCGACGAAGACCTTCCTAACCTTGAGGCCGACGTCATTGGTGAGCGCGAAGCCATCATCAAGGAGATGGAGCTTCGTCTAGCCGAAGAGCACGAGGCCCTCGAAGCCGAGATCGTGCAGATGGAGACGGACAAGGCGAAGGACGCGGAGATTCGTGCCCGTCGTCGTTCCGCCGACAAAGAGTTCGCCATGACTCGTGAACAGTACGAGATGGAACTCGACGTTCTTGATCGTTCCTGGGACGAGTTCAAGGGACTGTTCGCCCGTCAGATTCTCGAAGACGAGATGCTGATGCGGGAGATGTTCGACCGCTGGGGCGAGTACTTCGAAGGTGGTATGGGCGCAAGCGCCATTACCCAATTGGTCGAGCGCATCGACTTCGACGAAGAAGAAATCAAGCTTCGTGCTGCCATCGATCCCGAAGAGGGCCGCAAGCCCTTGTCGGCTCAGCGCAAGCAGAAGGCCATCAAGCGCCTGAAGATCGTTGCTGCTTTCAATCGTCGTGATGAGAACGGCAATCGTCAGAACAGCCCTCGGGCCATGATCCTTGATGTTGTTCCCGTGATCCCACCAGAGCTTCGTCCCATGGTTCAGCTTGATGGTGGCCGTTTCGCTACCTCTGACCTGAACGATCTGTACCGACGGGTCATCAACCGGAACAACCGCTTGAAGCGTCTTCTCGATCTTGGTGCACCCGAGATCATCGTGAACAACGAGAAGCGCATGCTGCCAGAGGCCGTTGACGCGCTCTTCGACAATGGTCGTCGTGGCCGCCCGGTTACTGGCCCAGGAAATCGACCGCTCAAGTCCCTTTCGGACATGTTGAAGGGCAAGCAGGGTCGTTTCCGTCAGAACCTTCTTGGCAAGCGAGTCGATTACTCTGGCCGTTCGGTCATCGTGGTTGGACCAACGCTGAAGTTCCACCAGTGTGGTCTGCCAAAGATCATGGCCCTGGAGCTTTTCAAGCCCTTCGTCATGAAGCGTCTTGTCGATCAAGAACTAGCTCAGAACATCAAGTCGGCCAAGCGCATGGTTGAGCGTCGTCGCCCACAGGTGTGGGAAGTCCTCGAAGAGGTCATCCAAGAGCACCCGATCATGTTGAACCGTGCACCAACCCTGCACCGTCTTGGTATTCAGGCCTTCGAGCCTGTCTTGGTCGAAGGCAAAGCAATCCAGATTCACCCTCTGGTTTGCACTGCCTTCAATGCCGACTTTGACGGAGACCAGATGGCGGTTCACCTACCCCTGTCCGCCGAGGCGCAAGCCGAGGCTCGGGTTCTCATGCTCAGCGCCAACAATGTGCTTTCACCGGCCCATGGTCGCCCGCTTGTCACCCCAACCCAGGACATGGTCATCGGTTGTTACTACCTGACCGAGTACGTCGAGAATGACGATCGTGAAACTCCACTCAAGACGTATCGCCATGTTGTGGATGTCGAGCGGGCCTATGAATCGGACGTTATTAAGCTTCACGAGCCGATCTTCTACCGCACACCTGATCTGTTGGAAGAGCCAGCAAACGGCAAGGCTGCGGTCTATACCCGCACCACAGCGGGGCGCGTGTTCTTCAACAATGCCCTTCCGGAAAACTATCCTTACGTCAACTTCTTGGTCCGCAAGCGCGAGATCGGCGAAGTTGTCGATGTGCTGGCTACCGAATATCCCAAGGCCGAAGTTGCCGAAACCCTTGACCGCATCAAATCTCTTTCTTTCCACTTCGCCATGAAGTCCGGACTGACGGTCTCGATCAATGATGTTCAGACACCGTCCGAGAAGAAGGGCATTCTGGAGATCCACGAGAAGCAGGCTGACAAGGTTGAGGCTCAATTCCTGAAGGGCATCATCACCGATGGTGAGCGGCGCCAGAAGGAAGTAGAAATCTGGACCGAAGCCACCGACCTGATCAAGGATGCGATGGAGAAAAACCTCAAGGCTCAGCAGTTCAACCCCATCGAGATGATGGTTGGATCTGGTGCCCGAGGAAACATGATGCAGGTTCGCCAGATCGCAGGAATGCGTGGCCTGGTAGCCAACCCTCGAGGCGACATGATTCCTCGACCAATCAAGTCCAACTTCCGTGAAGGCTTGACCATGTTGGAGTACTTCATTTCTACTCCTGGTGCCCGCAAGGGTCTGGTCGATACTGCGCTTCGTACCGCTGACTCTGGCTACCTGACTCGTCGACTTGTCGACGTTGCCCAGGAAGTCATCATCAATGACCGTGATCCCTTCGCCGAAGGGCGACCGGTACGCGGGCTTGTTCTGAACGACGTGAAGCCTGATGGCTACTACAACAAGAACACCGGTGAGGCATCTGATGCCACCGATCCGGATGCTCGCATGGTCCGGACCTACTTGGAGACTCGTCTCCTCAGCCGAGTCCTTGCCGATGATCAGACCCTGGTCGATGGCACCGTCATTCCCAAGGGAACCATGGTTTCTGAGGAAGACATGGAAGCCCTGCGAGACGATCCAGAGATTCAGACGTTGCGGGTGCTTTCACCCCTGACTGACGACTCACCCGTCGGCATTACTGCTGCCAGCTACGGAACGTCATTGGCAACTGGCAAGGTGATCGAGGTCGGCGAAGCCGTCGGCGTCATCGCTGCCCAGTCCATTGGTGAACCTGGAACCCAGCTCACCATGCGTACCTTCCATACCGGTGGTGTTGCTGGTGGAGCCGACATCGCTGGCGGTTTGCCTCGTGTTGTTGAACTCTTCGAGGCTCGCAGCCCCAAGGGTAAGGCAACGCTTGCCCGTATCTCTGGTGTCATTCGCTTGGCCGAAGACGAGGGCAAGGGCAAGGTCATCACCGTCATCACCGATGACGGCGAAGAAGACATCTACACCGTGCCCGGTGGCGCTCGACTCGAGGTCGTTGATGGCCAAGAGATCCTTGCCGGTGAACCCATTGTCGATGGTCCTCGTGACCTTCGAGAACTGATGGAGATTCGTGGTATCCGCGAGACCCAGCAGTACCTGGTCGAAGAAGTCCAGAAGGTCTACCGAGATCAGGGTGTATCCATCCACGACAAGCACATCGAACTCATTGTTCGTCAGATGACTCGTCGTGTCAGCATCCACGAGCCAGGCGAGTCAGACTTCTTGCCCGGTGAGCGTGTTGATCAGTGGCAGTTCGCCAATGCCAACAAGCGTCTTGTCCAGGAGGGCTCACGCCCAGCCGAAGGTCGCCCAGAAATCATGGGTATCACCAAGGCGTCACTGGCCACTGAGTCTTGGCTGTCGGCGGCCTCCTTCCAGGAGACCACCCGAGTTCTCACCGAAGCCGCCATCGAGGGCAAGTCTGACTCGATGATTGGTCTGAAGGAGAACATCATCATTGGCAAGCTCATCCCGGCTGGAACCGGTCTGATGCGCCACCGTGAACTGGAGACACATGCTCCGGACCACCAGCCAATGTCGTTCTACTCCGAAGAAGGCGAAGAGCAGGACCCAGCCCAGTGGCTGGCCTCCATCGGCGCCAACCCGGAGGCAGGATCAGTGACCCCGCTGACGACCACCCCCGACGAAATTGGCTAGGAGTTTGGCCTTTGGCCATTGTCGAGGCTCCCGCTTCGATCCAAACGTTGCGGCACTACGTATCTGAACGAATGCCCTCGGGTGAACCCCCGGGGGCATTCGTTGTTTTGGGCACTCGCCCACACCCAGAAACTAATCTTATGTTCGCCGAGCATGGCCTCGGGATCTGTGGGAGGGTCGATGGATCAACTCACACACAGGGGGATCTTTGTGCAGATCGATATGACCGTGAACGGACGCGCCTGTTCCGCAGACGTCGAGGACCGAACGCTGTTGGTCCATTATCTACGGGACCACCTTGAATTGACCGGTACCAATGTTGGCTGTGATACGTCATCGTGCGGAGCTTGCACGGTGCACATCGGTGGCCAATCGGTGAAGTCCTGCACGGTCCTGGCCGCCCAAGTTCGAGGCGCCGACGTCACCACCATTGAAGGCATGGCCACTGATGGCGAACTGCACCCAATGCAGGAAGCCTTCCGCCAATGCCACGGTCTGCAATGCGGTTACTGCACTCCCGGCATGGTGATGGCAGCGACTTCGCTCCTGAGCGAGAATGCCAACCCGACCGAGGCCGAAGTCCGCGAAGGACTTGAAGGCAACTTGTGCCGCTGCACCGGATACCAGAACATCGTCAAGTCCGTCCTGTCGGTAGGAGGCCAATCATGACTATCATGGGAACCCCCCGTCTCCGCAAGGAAGACCCCAAGCTGCTCACCGGTGAAGGCAAGTTCATCGATGACATCCATGCTCACGGTGAATTGTGGATGGGCATGGTCCGCAGCCCCCATGCCCACGCCAAGATCCAGTCCATCGACACCACCGAAGCAGCCGCCGCCCCCGGTGTGCACAGTGTCTACACCGGAGCCGAACTCCAAGAGATGGGCCTGTGGGTTGCCCCGCTTCCTTGTGCCTGGCCAGTCACCGAAGACATGGTCAACCCACCCCACTACCCGGTAGCAGCCGACGAGGTTCGACACGTCGGTGACCTGGTGGCGGTTGTCTTGTGTGACTCGCGCTATGGCGCCGTCGATGCAGCCGAGCTGGTCGAGGTTGACTACGAGCCCTTGCCTGTCGTTGCCTCCATCGATGCCGCCGTGACCGACGCGGTCATGGCCAATACGGACATTTCTTCCAACAAGGCTTACAGCTGGGCCCTGGAACCGGACCCCGAAGCGGTTGATGCTGCCTTCGCCGCTGCTGATCACACGGTCGTTGGCGAGTTTGTGCAGCAGCGTCTGATCCCCGCGGCCATGGAACCCCGTGGGGTGCTTGCTATCCCCGCCCCCTTCGGCGGCGACATCACCTTCTACACCTCAACCCAGGTGCCCCACATCATGAAGGTGATGCTGGCGGCAACCACAGGTATCGCCGAGAATAAGATCCGGGTGATCGCCCCCGCGGTCGGTGGTGGGTTTGGCGCCAAGCTCAATGTGAATCCTGATGAGATTTTGGCCGTGACTCTCGCCAACAAGATTGGTTTGCCCGTTCGCTGGACGGAGACTCGTTCCGAAGCGGCCTTCTCTACTCATCAGGGTCGAGGTCAGAATCAGAAGATCGAGATTGCCGCCGATGCCAACGGCAAGATCCTTGGTATTCGGGTTCACCTTGATGCCGACATGGGTGCATACATGATGCTGCTCACCCCTGGTGTACCGCTGCTTGGCAGCTTCTTGTACACCGGCGTCTATGACGTGCCTGCTTTCGGATTCACCTGTGATGGCTACTTCACCAATATGACTCCAACCGATGCCTACCGAGGTGCTGGTCGACCAGAAGCCAGCTACGCCATCGAGCGAGCCATGGACTTGCTTGCTCTGGAAGTCGGTGTTGGTCCAGATGAGATTCGCCGTCGCAACTTCCTTGCCGGGGGTGAAGCATTCGAGAACCTGGAGACCGCGTCAACCCTGGTCTTTGACTCCGGCAACTATGGTCCAAACCTGGAAAAGGCACTCAAACTCGCCGACTATGCCAGTCTCAAGGCCGAGCAACAGCGTCGCCGAGAAGCGGGGGAGAGCAAGCAGCTTGGCATCGGCATGTGTACCTATGTCGAAATCTGCGGCCTCGCTCCCAGCCGAGCGCTCGCTGGGCTGAACTACGGAGCCGGCGGTTGGGAACACGCCATGATCCGCTTCCTGCCAACGGGAACGGTTGAAGTGGTCAGCGGCTCAACACCACACGGTCAGGGGCACGAAACGTCCTGGTCCATGATCGTGGCTGACAAGCTTGGTGTTGACCCCGACGATGTGCATGTCTTGCATTCTGATACCGCACACAGCCCCCTTGGACTGGATACCTACGGATCCCGATCACTGGCCGTTGGTGGTACTGCTATTGCCATGGCCTGTGACAAGGTGGTGGACAAGGCTCGACTCATCGCTGCTCACCAGTTGGAAGCAAATCCGGATGATCTGGAGTTCGACGGTGGCATGTTCCGGGTTAAGGGAACCCCAACGGCGGAGATCCCCATTCAAGGCATTGCCTATGAAGCGTTCACTGCCCATAACTTGCCGGACGGCATGGAACCCAACCTGCAGGAGCAGGTCACCTTCGATCCAGAGAACTTTGTCTTCCCCTTTGGCACCCATATCGCCGTGGTCGAAGTTGACGAGGACACTGGCGGAGTGACTCTGGTTGGGTACACCGCGGTTGATGACTGTGGCCCACAGGTCAACCCGATGATTGTGCAAGGCCAGATGCACGGCGGCATCGTGCAGGGAGTAGCCCAGGCTCTTTGGGAGGAAGCCTCCTACGACGAGGCCGGCAACTGTAAGAATCCGTCCTTCTTGGACTACCTGGTGCCATCTCCCATGGAAGTACCCAACATGGTGCTGGACTCGACCGTCACACCGAGCACCTCGAACCCACTAGGGGTGAAGGGTGCAGGCGAAGCCGGAACCATTGGTTCGGCCGCCGCAGTGATCAACGCCGTGTGTGATGCCCTCAGTCCATACGGGGTCACCGATATCTCCATGCCAGCGACCCCACAAAAAGTCTGGCGAATACTTCGCGATGCGAAAGGAGGCGAAGCATGATCCCCGCAGCCCTCAAATACGTCGAAGCCGACTCGGCCACCGCGGCCATTGCCGCCCTCAGTGAATATGGTGACGAAGCCAAGCTCTTGGCCGGAGGCCACAGCCTCATCCCGCTCATGCGATTCCGCCTGGCGGTACCGGCGGTACTGGTTGACATTAGCCGCCTCGATGGCCTGTCTGACATCACCGATGCCGGGGATCACATTGCGGTTGGCGCCTTGGCCAAGCATGCCGAGGTGGAATCTAGTTCGCTCTTGCAGTCAGAGGCTCCACTGCTGGCCCATGTTGCCTCCAAGGTTGGTGACCCCTCTGTTCGACATCGTGGAACCCTCGGTGGTTCCCTAGCTCATGGCGACCCCGCATCTGACCTGCCAGCAGCAGTGCTGGCCTTGGGTGGATCGATTGTGGTGCAAGGTCCGGACGGTGAGCGAGTCATCGATGCTGCAGAGTTCTTTACCGGTTTCTTGGAGACCGCAATCAGCGAGACCGAGATCATCACCGAGGTGCGGATTCCTAAGTCTGGATCCGCCGGTTGGAGCTTCCAGAAGTTCAACCGACGAGCCCAGGACTGGGCCATTGTTGGTGTCGCCGCCGTGCTCGGTGCTAGCCCGAAGGTGTCGCTCATCAATATGGGGCTGACGCCGTTGCGTGCGGGTGCAGTTGAATCGGCGTTGGCGGGTGGCGGCAGCGCAGCGGAAGCGGCCTCGGTTGCGGCCGAAGGCACCTCTGCTCCCAGCGACCTGAATGGTGATGCTGAGTACCGAGATCACCTCGCTCGTGTCTTGGTCGAACGTGCCCTAGATGAAGCGTCGAGTTAGCATTCGGGGTTGTGACTGAGTCTATTGAGATTTCCAGTGTTGCCCAGGTGCGAGCGGCGCTGGGGGAGCATCAGTATTTGGCCGATGAGGGCTTGGCTACGTCGATTTTTCTGGCCATGTCCTTGGAGCGTCCGCTATTTTTGGAGGGCGAAGCTGGGGTCGGAAAAACCGAGGTGGCCAAGGTGCTCAGCCGCTGGCTCGGTGGGCCGCTGCTGAGGCTTCAGTGTTATGAGGGGATTGATCAAGCGCAAGCAGTATTTGAATGGGACTATGCCCGGCAACTGTTGCATCTGCGAACGGCTGAAGCATCCGGTCGTGCCATTGGTGCTGATGAGCGAGATCTTGAATCTGAGTTGTACGACGAACGGTTCCTGATTCGTCGCCCACTTCTTGAAGCACTGTCTTCGACCGATGGGCCGCGCCCGGTGCTGCTCATTGATGAGGTTGACCGAGCCGATGACGAGTTCGAAGCCTTCTTGCTTGAGGCGCTTTCGGACTACACCATCACCGTCCCTGAGTTAGGAACTATCCGGGCCGAACGTCCGCCGCTGGTTGTCTTGACCTCGAATCGGACTCGTGATGTTCACGACGCCCTCAAGCGCCGTTGTTTGTACCACTGGGTTGAACACCCTGACTTCGATCGTGAAGTCGCCATCATCAGGTTGCGTGCTCCTCATGTTGGCCATGAGCTGGCTAGCCAGGTAGCCCGGGCGACGGAGTCAATGCGAGAGCTTGGTCTCTATAAACCGCCGGGGGTGGCCGAGACCATTGATTGGGCGTCCTCGTTGGCCGCACTTGGCAAAACCACGGTGGACGAAGAATCGGTACGGGTCACCTTGGGTGCGGTCTTGAAGTATCGGGAGGACCAGTCGCGAGTCTTGAGTAATGATCTGATGAGCCTTTTCTCCCAAGCCAGTGGCTGAAGACATTGCCGTCGGCTTTTGTCGACTCTTGCGCTCGCTCGGTCTCAAGGTCCCAACGACGGCAACCATCAACTTCGCCGAAGCCCTTGCCGTTGTTGGGCTGGATGATCGGGACGGGGTGTACTGGTCGGGTCGGGCCACCCTTGTTCGACGTGAAGAGGATCAGGTTCTCTATGACCGTGCCTTTGCCGTCTACTGGGAACATCAGCGCAATCTCTCCGATTTCGAAGAAACACCCGCCGAACCAGTCACTGTGCTGCTGGACTCAGACGACGAGAATTCCGGCGAAGACGACGAGGCTGAAGAAGCACCCGAAGATTCCGAGGCCGTTCGCTTCTCCGTCACTGAAGTTCTCGCCGAAAAGGATTTCAGCCAGTGCACCAAAGAGGAGCTGGACGAACTCACCCGCCTGATGGCGGGTCTGCGCTTCACCACTCACCATCGCCGTACCCGCCGTCAAGTTCCGTCGAAGGCCCGAACTGGTCGCCCTGATCTTCGCCGAACAGTGAAACTTGCCTTGCGTCACCAGGGCGAACCCGTGAGGCTGGCCCGGACGATGCAGTCAACTCGGCCCCGACACCTGGTGCTTTTGTTGGATGTCTCCGGGTCGATGGAGACCTACTCCCGCGCCCTGATCCGCTTTGTTCACGCCGCGGTGGTTTCCCGTGGCCGAGTGGAAGCGTTTGCCATGGGCACGCGCCTGACCCGTATCACCAGACAGTTGTCCGATCGTGATCCGGATGCAGCCATTGCCAAAGCAACTCCCGACGTGAAGGACTGGGCTGGCGGTACTCGTCTGGGCGAAGACATCCGAGGGTTCAACGATCAGTGGGGGATCCGCGGCATGGCTCGTGGTGCGGTCGTTGTGATTCTCTCTGATGGTTGGGATCGGGGAGATCCAACTGAACTTGGTGAACAGATGGAGCGTCTGCATCGAGTCACCCATGAGCTCATCTGGGTGAACCCCCTCAAGGCAACCGAAGGCTACGCTCCTCTGGCTGCCGGAATGGCGGCGGCCCTGCCTCATCTTGATCGATTCGTCGCTGGGAACAACTTCAGTTCGGTGGAAGACCTTGCCCAGATTCTTGCCGGAAGTGCCCCACAGCTGGGGAGAAACTGAGCAATGCAGTGACGAACAATGAATCGGGGCCTCCTGCGCACTGGTCCTTGGCTCCACCCCCAACCAGCCCGCCCCTCAACCTGCCGGTCGGTATCCCCGCCCAGCCCACTCCCACCCAGCCTGCTCCCGCGGTAGCTACCCAGCCTGGTCATCAGGTGTTCGGACCTTCCCTCGAGTCGACGCATTCTTTGATCTATCCTGCACCACCGCCCAGCCAAATTTCCAAGCATCATCCCTTTGATTGGAGCGAATCGCGCTGGGGAATGGGTGACGTGTTGCTTGGCCTCGCCGTCATTGCCATCGTCACCGTCGGCGCTGGCATTCTGGCCAGCATTGTGCTTCAGGTCCTCTCATCTGACTCGGGGTTTGGGTGGGGATCAGCTTCAGAATCATCGGGTGTTGACTGGATGGAAACGACGGGGTTCGCCATCGTCGGTGTGGCCACCATGGTCGGACTGCAGGCCAGCACTTTCTCCTGGCCCGTCATTGTTGCCCGTTGGAAAGGCCGAGGATTCGTCCCAGACTTCGGCTTCAGATTCAAGTGGGTCGACTTCCTCATCGGTCCGGCAATGGCAATCCCCATGATGATGGCGGCCGGACTAGTGGGGTATGGCGCCTCGACCCTGGTTGGCTTGGAGGACCAGAGCGAAGCGGGCAATACTGAATTTCTGACCGATTCGACTCCGGGGCTTGTTCGCTATGCGCTGATCTTCTTTGTTGTAGTTGGTGCTCCATTTTCCGAAGAACTGTTCTTTCGAGGCCTCTCGATGCGGGCCATTCAGAAGCGGTTCGGCAAACCGGTTGCCCTGGTTGGAAGTACTGCCTTGTTCACCCTGCCTCATTTTCAAGGAGGGTCCTGGCAAGCCGTCGTAGTCATGCTGGCCACCATTGGCACCATTGGCCTACTTCTTGGTGGGCTTGCCCTCGGAATGAACCGCCTTGGCCCGGGAATTGTGGCTCACGCGACCTTCAATAGCATCGCCGCGGTTGTTGCTCTGAATCAGGACTATTTCGAGGAGTTGGAAGGGGCGATGTCCGCTGTCTGGATCTGGTAGCAGATTTGGTCATTTGACCTACTGTTGATCGGCTAGTTTTTGTCCATGAGCGCCCACCCTGAACGAGCCAGGCATGATGCCTGAAGAACTCCTGGTAGGGCTCATCTTGTTGGCCATGCTGGTCGGTCAGGTGTCGCGGCGACTGTCACCAACGGTTGGGGTGACGGGAGCGCTTGCCGCCTTGTTCCTCACCGGAGCTCTTGACGCTGGCCAAGCTCTGAGCGGATTCTCTAACCCCGCCCCGTTTTCGATTGCCGGATTGTATGTGGTCGCTGGAGCCGTTGACCGTGCTGGTGGCCTGCGTAGCTTGACCAGAAAGATTCTGGGGACTGGTGCCCCGGTTGCTCACCACGCAGGCCTTCTCCGTTTCACCGGGGCGGCTGGTTTGATGTCGTCCTTTCTGGCCAATACACCGGTCGTCGCCATGCTCATCACACCAATTTCCTCATGGGCTCGGCGACGAGGTGCGTCTCCATCGCGCTACCTGATCCCTCTTTCCTACGCCGCCATTCTTGGGGGCATGCCGACCTTGATCGGCACTTCGACCAATCTGGTTGCTTCGGGCATTGTTCACCAGTCCGGGCAAGAGTCCTATTCGCTATTTGAGCCTGCCCGGTTTGGATTGCCGGTTGCACTGGCTGGGTTTGTGATCATCGCATTGTTTTCATCGAAGCTCCTGGTTGATCGTGGTGAAGGTTCTGGTGGAGAAATTGGCCAAGCGTTCACCGTTGCGATGTCGGTCGTATCCGATGATGTGGTCGATGGGGTCACCGTTGTTGAGGCTGGCTTGCGTCAATTAGGCAAGGTCTACCTGGTCGGCGTTCGTCGGTCCGAGGTTTGGGTTGCCCCGGTCAGTCCGGATTTCCAATTGCGTGGCGGTGACCAGTTGACGTTTGCTGGTGAAGTCGATGATGTGGTTGCCCTCCAGCAGCTTGCCGGACTTGAGCTGCTGGAAAGTAAGCACGTTGTTGCCCTTGATGAACGGCAGCATTCGTGGTTTGAAGCGGTTGTCGGTGCCGGCTCGCCGGTGATTGGCCGAACCCTGAAGCAGGTCAAGTTTCGAAGCCGGTATCAGGCAGCGGTCCTGGCCATCCATCGCTCTGGCCATGGGATCGAAGGCAACCTTGGTGACACCCGGATCCAGCTTGGCGATTCGCTCCTGCTTGTAGCCGATGGTGGATTCGGTGCCCGCTGGAGCGGACGCAGCGACTTCTTGCTGGTTCGGCGACGCACAGAAGCTCCGCCCCAGGTCGGGTCCAGCGCCAGGATTTCCCTAACAGTGCTGGCCGCTGTTGCCCTCATGCCCATGTTCGGGGTCTCGGTGATGAAGGCTGCACTCATTGGTGCTATCGCCATGGTAGTTGGGGGAGTGCTCACTCCTCGACAAGCACGAGACAGCGTCGACCTGAATGTGATCTTGATGATCGCTTCGGCCATTGGCATCGGCGTTGCTGTTGAGTCCTCGGGTCTGGCCGCATGGTTGGCCGATCGGGTGTTGCAGGTGACGATGGCTGGCGGCACCTGGGGTGCGGCTTTGGGATTGGTGGCCCTCGCCCTACTTCTCACCGAGCTGATGACCAATACCGGGGCGGTAGCCATGATGATACCCATCGCCTTTCGAGTGGCCGAGGCGAGCGAGGCCGATCCGAGAATATTCGCTCTCGGTGTGACTCTGGCGGCTTCGGCCTCATTCCTCACCCCAGTTGGTTACCAGACCAACACCATGGTGTACGGACCCGGGCGCTACCACTTCACGGATTACTTGCGCCTTGGTTTGCCGATGACAGCGATGATTCTGGTGTTGGTACCCCTCATGATGGCCGCCGGTCGCGGCCTTTGGTGACCCTGCTCCCTACTAAAGAGTCCCAATTCGGGGGCATCCGCCATGTGATGGTCGGGTGGGGGTAATGACCTAGCCCAAGCAAAGTAGGTGTAGCGGTGGGATTTGGGCTCTGCTTCCGTAGTCTTGTTGGTCGGCTATGCGCGCCGTTGGTTCGCGTATTCCCGTACATCCCCGGCTCTTGGACTTGCCTTGAGTCGTCCGACGGATTCCGTAGTAAGAGGTTCGTAGTGCCCACAATGCAGCAGTTGGTCCGCAAGGGCCGAACATCGAAGATCAAGAAGGCGAAGACTCCGGCTTTGAACGGTGCTCCGCAGCGTCGTGGAGTTTGCACACGCGTCTATACAGCAACCCCCAAAAAGCCAAACTCGGCTCTGCGTAAGGTTGCTCGTATCCGCTTGACTACGGGCATCGAAGTTACTGCATACATTCCTGGTGAAGGCCACAACCTGCAAGAACACTCCATCGTGCTTGTTCGCGGTGGTCGTGTGAAGGACCTTCCCGGTGTGCGTTACAAGATCATCCGAGGCACCCTCGATACTGCTGGTGTCCGTGACCGGAAGCAGGCTCGTAGCCGCTACGGCGTAAAGAAGGACAGCTGATATGCCTCGTAAAGGCCCCGCACCCCGTCGTGACCTCGTTCCAGACCCCGTTCATGGTTCTGCTCTGGTAACCCAGATCGTGAACAAGGTCTTGCTTGACGGCAAGAAGAACACTGCTGAGAAAATCGTCTACGGCGCCTTGGACATTGTTGCCGAGAAGACCGGTGGCGATCCTGTTGCCACCCTCAAGCGTGGCATTGACAACATCAAGCCCCAGCTCGAGGTCCGTTCCCGCCGAGTCGGCGGAGCCACCTACCAGGTTCCAGTCGAGGTTCGGCCAAAGCGTCAAACCACACTGGCCGTTCGCTGGATGGTTGGCTACTCACGCCAGCGCCGTGAGCGCACCATGGCCGAGCGGTTGGCCAATGAAATCCTTGATGCCTCCAATGGCATCGGTGCTTCCGCCAAGCGCAAAGAAGATCTTCACAAGATGGCCGAATCCAACAAGGCCTTCGCTCACTACCGCTGGTAGTTCCTACGATCGTGTCTTGAAGGTGAGTCTCCTCGGGGATCAGCCGACAAGAACCCGCCGATCGTTCCTCGTTTCACCCGTCCAATTGATTGAACCATCCGCATCAAAGGCTTTTCATGTCTGCGCGACCGACACCCCTAGACAAGTACCGCA
This sequence comes from Actinomycetes bacterium, assembly GCA_024280015.1. Taxonomy (GTDB): domain Bacteria; phylum Actinomycetota; class Acidimicrobiia; order Acidimicrobiales; family SZUA-35; genus JAJRQY01. The sequence goes on along the minus strand of JAJRQY010000122.1, from coordinate 2,314 downwards.
ATATCGGCATCATGGCCCATATCGACGCGGGCAAGACCACCACAACCGAACGTATTCTTTACTACACCGGTAAGAACTACAAAATCGGTGAAGTTCATGATGGTGGAGCCACCATGGACTGGATGGATCAAGAGCAGGAGCGTGGCATCACGATCACCTCTGCTGCCACCACCTGTTTCTGGAACGACTACCGGATCAATATTATTGATACTCCCGGTCACGTTGACTTCACTGTCGAGGTTGAGCGTTCACTTCGTGTGCTTGATGGTGCCGTTGCTGTCTTTGACGGTGTTGCCGGTGTTGAGCCTCAGACCGAAACGGTCTGGCGTCAGGCCGACCGCTACGGTGTTCCCCGCATGTGCTTTGTCAACAAGCTTGACCGCACCGGCGCAGACTTCTATTTCTGCGTTGACACCATCAAGGAGCGACTCACCAAAGATATTGCCGTGATCCAGCTGCCAATCGGTATTGAAGCTGACTTCCTCGGCCTTATCGACCTGGTCAAGATGAAGGCCCTGGTGTGGCCGGCAACCACCGATGAGAAAGACCTCGGTGCCACCTATGAAGAGGTCGACATCCCCGCCGACTACGCCGACAAGGCGCAGGAGTACCGAGCTCTTCTAGTCGAGGCCGTTGCCTCAACTGACGACGATCTCATGGAGAAGTTCCTCGAAGACGAGGAGATCACCAACGAAGAGGTGATGAGTGCGCTGCGTAAGGCCACCATTGCCAACAAGCTTGTTCCCATCCTCTGTGGAACTGCCTTCAAGAACAAGGGTGTACAGCCCCTTCTGGATGCTGTTATTGACTACATGCCTTCCCCCAGTGAACTCCCGCCAGTCACCGGTACCCACTACAAGACCGGCGAAGACGAGACTCGTGCGCCTAGCGACGATGCCCCTTTCTCAGCCCTGGCCTTCAAGATCATGTCACCTCCGGGACCGGGCGCTGGCAAGCTGACCTACTTCCGGGTCTACTCTGGCACCCTGGAAAAGGGTGGCCAGGTCATGAACACCCGCACCGGATCTCGGGAGCGGATGGGTCGTCTGCTGGAAATGCATGCGGCCAAGCAGGAAGACCGCGATGTTGCGATGACCGGCGACATTCTGGCTGCGATCGGCCTGAAGAACGTGCGAACCGGTGACACCCTCACTGCGGAAAAGACTCCCATTGTTCTGGAGTCCCTGGACTTCCCAGATCCCGTCATCCATGTCGCCGTCGAGCCAAAGACCAAGGCCGATCAGGACAAGATGGCCAAGGCGCTCATGTCTCTGGCCGAGGAAGACCCAACCTTCACGGTCAAGACCGATGAAGACACTGGCCAGACCATTATTGCTGGCATGGGCGAGCTTCACCTTGACGTGCTAGTTACCCGCATGCTTCGAGAGTTCAGTGTCGACGCCACCGTCGGTAAGCCACAAGTTGCCTACCGCGAGACCATCACCGACACGGTCGAAAAAGAGACCTACACCCACAAGAAGCAGACCGGTGGTTCTGGTCAGTACGCCGAAGTCACCGTGATGATGGAGCCCTCGGGCGCTGGCAACGGCTATGAATTCGTCGATAAGATTTCTGGTGGACGTATTCCCAAGGAGTACATCCCCTCTGTTGGCCACGGTGTCCGAGACGCCATGACCACTGGTGTCCTTGCCGGATTCCCTGCGGTTGATATCCGTGTGACCTTGCTTGACGGCAAGTACCACGATGTTGACTCCTCAGAGATGGCATTCAAGATCGCCGGAAACATGGTGTTCAAGCATGCGGCTCGCAAAGCGAAGCCTGTCCTGCTCGAGCCGACCATGGCCGTCGAAGTGGTGACCCCCGAAAATTACATGGGTGATGTCATCGGCGACCTGAACTCACGTCGAGGCAAGGTCGGTCAAATGGAAGTCCGTGGTAACAACCAGGTTGTTACCGCCCAGGTGCCGCTATCTGAAATGTTCGGATACTCCACCGACCTGCGGTCAAAGACCCAGGGCCGAGCTACCTACACCATGCAATTCCATAGCTATCAACAGACTCCCGGCAGTGTGCAGGAAGAAATCGTCAAGCGCATCCGGGGCGAGTGACAAAGCGATAGGTCAGTGAAGATCACTGGCGTATCGAACTATTAGTGAAGCAACCCGAGAACGGCTCGTTCCGGAATCTGAATCGAATCTGAAGGAAAAGAACAATGGCTAAAGAGAAGTTTGAACGGAATAAGCCGCATGTGAATGTGGGAACGATGGGTCATATTGATCATGGTAAGACGACGTTGACTGCGGCGATTACGAAGGTTTTGGCTGATCGTGTTGCGGGGAATGTGATTACGGAT